>JAHEZB010000121.1 GCA_023251285.1 Chitinophagaceae bacterium
GATTCATTTTCACTAATGCAGAATCACCGGCTTTATAAAGGGAAACGGTAGCAGCATCAATAATTTTCTGGTCGCCGCCATCGGTAATTCTACCAGAGATAGATGCAACCGGTGTTTGAGCGAAAACGCTTGCAGAAAAAATTGCTAAAAGAAAATTTAAAAGGAGTATTTTTTTCATTTTTTGAGAATTACTTGGTTTGAAATATTACGCGACAAAACTAAGTAGTATGTTTTGCACAGTACATAGCTATACATGAATGGTAATTTTTTCTTTTTAATTGGTAAAGTTTTGATGTAAACGGATGATGGGCAAAAAAGTTACAGTTGGCACTGCAGAAAATTCATATTGTCATTGACATTTCAGGCGTGCGCTCAAAGAAATTGAAAGAATGACAGATTGGATTGCCGCAACGATTAAGGAATAAGGTTATTTATTCGTTTACTGCCCAAAAAATATAAGTGTTTTTTTTTGCTTTTTCTGCTTCGATACTTAAACTTTTATTTTAAATTGTGATTTAATTATTTTTTTTAACCTTAAATGTCAATACTATGGCTCTCTGGATCATTCTTGCAATCGTTGTCCTGCTCATTATATGGGTTATTGGTATGTACAACGGATTGGTCAAATTGAAAATAAAAGTTGATAACAGTTGGAGCGATATTCGTGTTTTTCTAAAAAAGAGATACGATTTGATTCCAAATTTGGTGAATACCGTAAAAGGTTATGCTGCTCACGAAAGCCATACTTTTGAGAAAGTAACACAGGCGCGAAATGCAGCTGTGTCAGTACCGGCAGGCGATGTGCAGGCAGCCGCTCAGGCAAACCAGGCACTTGGCGGAGCGCTTCGTGGTTTGCTGGCCATAGCAGAAAATTATCCCGAATTAAAAGCCAATCAAAATTTCCTTGAACTGCAATCTGCGTTGCAATCGATTGAAGGAGACCTGGGTAATGCACGACGATATTATAATGCTACTGTGAGGGATTACAATACGGCAATACAGCAATTTCCAGCGGTAATTATTGCAAATATGTCCGGTTTCAAAGCTCGTGAATTTTACGAGCTGGATAATCAGCAGGAAGCACAAAATGTAGAAGTAAAATTTTAAATGACTTCGATGAAAAAGGTTTTTTTATTTGTTCTGTTTGCAGGATTTATTCAATTTTTATCCGCCCAGGAAGCCTTTACCATCCGTCATTACCGCATTGATGTAAAAATTAATAAAAATGCCTCACTGGATTTTACAGAAACCCTGAATGTTCATTTTACTGAACCGCGACACGGTATCATCAGATCTATTCAATATCAATATCCGTTGCAGCCTTTGCCATCAGGAATTGAGAAAGCTGAAAGGCAGATGGAAGCTAACGGGTATGCACACACGATAATTGAAAATATAAAAGTTTCGCATTGGAAATTTACTGTAAAAAAAAGTGGTGATTATGAAAATATCCAGATTGGTTCTGCCGACAAATATGTTGAAGGTGATCAGCAATATGTAATAAAATACCGCGTACTGAATGCAATCAATTTTTTTAAAAATCATTCTGAGTTTTATTATAACCTGATTGGCAACCAATGGGCTACTACCATTGATTCTGCCGAATTTGAAGTAGAATTACCAGAGGCACTGAAAGACACTCCATATTATTTTATTGCAAGTGGTTTATTTGGGTCAAAGGAAAATAATACCATTACAAAATGGACCGGAAATAAAATATTTTCAGGACACATCAGTAAGCCGTTAAAGGCAAATGAAGGATTAACTGTCGGCATTGCATTTCCACAAGGATATTTAATAAAGCCAGATTATACATTTCGTGGAATTGGTTGGCTGGCGCTCCCAATAGCTGTTTTTATAGCGATGTATTCTATCTGGAAAAAATGGGGCAAAGATGAACAGATAACGGTTCAGACAGAATACTATCCTCCTGAAAATATCAGTCCCAGTGTGTCTGGTTATATCATTGATGATAAGCTGGATCAGCGTGATCTTACCGCGCTCGTTCCTTTTTGGGGAGCGGGCGGTTTTTTAAAAGTAAATGAGATTCAAAAAAGTTCTTTGCTTGGCATTATCAAATCAAAAGATTATGAATTTATCAAATTGAAAGAACTACCGGAAACGGCACTGGAATTTGAAAAAACATTGTTTGCGGGAATTTTTGAAACAGGAGCCAAAGTAAAACTAAGTGATTTAAAAAACGTGCTTTATTCAACAATGGAAAAAGCCAAATCGCAATTGGAAAATGAAATTAATGAAGAAGATTATTATGTAAAGTATTCAAGAGGAATGGGATGCTTTTTCCCCTTTCTTGGATTTGCATCTGTTGTAATTGGTTTCTTTTCGTTGGTGGATGATTGGCAGGAAAAACTGTGGCTCGGAATCGGATTGATTGCCAGTGGAATTATTTTAATCGCTTTTGGTGTTTTTATGTGGAAAAAAACAAGAAAAGGGACATTGCTTTACGAAAAATTATTGGGATTTAAAGAATTTATAAAAACAGTTGAGAAAGATCGCTTGCAGGAATTTTTAAAACAGGATGAAAATTACTTTGATAAAGTGCTGCCATATGCGATTGTATTTGGCATGGCTGATAAATGGAAAGATAAACTGAAAGGTCTTGAAATTCCATCGCCGAAATGGTATTCGGGTTATTACCCGGGCAGCACTTTTAATACCATGATGTTTATGAACAGTCTTGATCATTCGATGAATGAAATGACCAATACGTTTTACAGCTCACCACACAGCAGTGGCAGTAGCGGCGGCAGTTTCAGCGGTGGTGGAGGATTTTCCGGTGGTGGTTTTGGCGGAGGAGGAGGAAGTAGCTGGTAGAACCTATTGCATTAAACTCAAAAAACCCTTTTTACTTTCCTTAATATTTCGTCTAAGCCTTGTTTTGTTAAAGCGCTAACTTTATCCATAATGATTCTATCCCAAACACGTACTGTTGCAATTTTATTACACCTTGCTTCACAAAAGAAAAGAAAATTCATCGTTCCTTAGGGTAGTTGTTATTTGGCAAACCAATACATCGTTATCTAAACTATTTGACGAAGAATTTGAAACAATTACGACCGGTCTTATTATACTTTTTTCAGGTTTATCCGATAATGGGTATCGGATGATTAATATATCACCTTGATTATACATTGCGATGCTTATTATAGAATTGTTCCCACAGTTTACTTTGATCTAAGTCTTCCGTTTCTGAATCCCATGATTGGAGGGATAGATAAGTAAATGCTCCCTGATCGTCAAAATCATTCATAATCATTTCTTTTACCTCTTTTTTTATTTTAGGATTCATCGCTTTGTATAAAGTTATAAAAGCCAATGCTTCGTCTGTTGGTTTATCTACTGGTACTTGCATAACTGGAGTTTAAACAAAAATAAACAATATTTTAGAGCCCTGTTGAAACGAAAACTTTTACTTTTTTTTGGAAAAAAAGAATCTTGGTTATTTCTTGCTTTACCGCAAAACAACTCTACATTACAAACCAGCAATAGTTCTTGTCCACGAACCATTTACTTTTGCGTATTTCTAAAATTCCAAACAAGTCACTTTTCCGTCCATTGTCGTAGCAATCACTTTGTTTTTAGAAACGGGAGTAATATTCGTAACCAAAGCGTTTGAAATTTTATGCTTCCATAAGATAGAGCCGTCGCGGTTTACAGCTACCACCACTCCTGAATTTGACGGCACGTAAATTATATTTTCATGCTCCACAATTGCCGTAGGAGCGATTTCATAATTTAATCCCGGATGCGCTTCCCATATAATTTGCATATCCGGTTGTGACGTAGAAACGCCAATTAATTCTCCTTCCATTGTTTTTGCATACACCAAACTGCTGTCAGCAGACAATCCCATTGATTCACGCACATGATTTTTAGAATCATTTTTTCTCCAAATCTCTTTTCCTGTTTCTGTATCAAAAGCGGTCATATAACGATCGGGTGCAACAATAAAAATTTTGCCAGCGGTAGCTACCGGATAACATGCAGCAGGAGAATACATTCTGTTCGATGATCCATTGTTCCATTTCCAAACTAACCAACCTGTTGCGGCATCCAAAGCATAAAATTCTGTACCCCAACTTCCAAAATAAATTTTATTATTATAGAACAAAGGCCTTGTAACTACAAAACCTTTCACCCCAAGGTAATCCCATTTTAGTTTTCCTGTTTTTAAATCCAAAGCCCTGAAATGCCCGTCAGCAGCACCAATATAGACGGTTTCGTTTTTTATAAGAGGATTGGCAACAATCGGTTTTTGTGTTTCAAATTTCCAAATCAACTTTCCCGTAGTTGCATTAAGGCAGTAAATATTATCATCGGTGGAAGCAACGACCGCAAGATTATTTTCTACAGCAGGAGTGGAATAAATTTTTCCGTTGGTTGCGTATGACCATTTCTTCTTTCCCGTTTTTAAATCCAATGCATAAATCAGTCCGTTTGAATTGCTGGCAATTACTAGATTTTTTGCAACAGCCACTCCTGATCCGATATCGCTTTTATCATTGAACTGCCACACAGTTTTTACATTTGCATATTGTTTGTTCACTGCATAAGAAGGTCTGAGATAGTGATTTGTATCTGCAGCGAAATCATGTTTATATAATTTTACCTGCGCCCATTCTTTTTGTTCATCCGTAACCGGGTTTCGCTCTTCATAGCTAACTGTTCCATTATCAATTGTAACCACATTATAGCCACCAACAGGGTTCTTAGCTCTTAAATTTGACCTTCCCATAATGCCCGGAATTCCTTCAAAATTCAGTTGATGATTTGCATGTCCATGGCCACAAAGAATTAATTGTGTATTTCTGGTTTTGAGTAAATCAATCGCCTCATACCAATTATTTAACGACGAATCCTGCGGATAATGGTTCACATAAATGATCGGGATATTTTTATCTTTTAAGTGGCCAAGTGTAGAATCAAGCCATACAATATTTTCGCGCGAAACCTGGCCAGGACTCATTCTCATGTTGGGACCACACACCGTTCCAAGAAACAAATAACCGCCATATTTGAAATTGAAAGTTTCGGCTCCAAAGATTTTTTTAAAACTGTTCGTGCCACTTTCAGACCAGTTGGCGTCATGATTTCCGGGAATGATGTGCCACGGTTTGTTGAGACTATCAAGTATTTGTTTGGCCAGGTGAAATTCGGAATCAGATCCAAAATCGGTGATATCACCTGAAATGATTATAAACTTTAGTGAAGAATCCTTATTGATACTTTCTACCGTTCTTCTCAAATCTTCGTCTGCATTATGGCTTCCAATATGCGTATCAGAAACATGTGCAAATTTGAACGGTGATTGAGCGAAAGAAATGTGCAAAGCAAAGAAGAAGCAAATAAGAAGTAAGTTTTTTTTCATGTCTTTTTTTAAAAAATTTCAAATGAATTTTGTTCTGTGGTAATCGGATGAATTAATAGAAAAAACTGCAAGTTTGTTGCTTGTCGGTTAAAAAGGTAGTTTTTGTTTTAATAGTAAAAAAATAAAGTAGCTGGTATTTATTTATTTATGATAAGGATTTTACTTCTACGTAAAAATTTTCATCCGCTTTTATTTCGCTTACTCCTTTCGGTGCTTTTTGGAAAATGGGCGTTGGATGAATAAAAATTAATTTCCCTTTATCATTATAAATTTTCAACGGCATATTAAAATGATCAACACAATTTGTCCAACGATAAAAAATTGCTCCATTTTCTTTTTTATATTCCAACATAGGAATTTGAGTGGTACGCAGATATTGATCAAAAACTTTTGAAAAATTAATTCCCGATTCCTTGCTGATATAATCCTCAACCTGTTTACTGGTAACGGTTTGATGATAAAATGTTTTGTTCAATCCACGCAAAATATTTCTGAATTTTTCATCATTATTAATGATTTGACGAATCATGTGAATCATGTTGCCGCCTTTATAATACATATCGCCACTGCCTTCTTCATTCACGCCATAATGCGCAATGATTGGCTTATCATTCCTGATATTTTTTCTGACACCAACGACGTATTCATCGGCTGCCTTCTTACCATAGTAATACTCTGTAAATAACGCCTCTGCATAATTGGCAAACGATTCATGTATCCACATATCTGCCAGATCTTTTGAAGTAATATTATTTCCCCACCACTCATGTGCACTTTCATGAACTATAATAAAGTCCCATTTTAATCCCCATCCGGTTCCTGAAAGATCGCGGCCCAAATAACCATTTTTGTAATGATTTCCAT
This sequence comes from Chitinophagaceae bacterium, assembly GCA_023251285.1. Lineage (GTDB taxonomy): Bacteria > Bacteroidota > Bacteroidia > Chitinophagales > Chitinophagaceae > Ginsengibacter. The sequence goes on from JAHEZB010000121.1 coordinate 6,254, forward strand.
AAGCAATTGCACTCTGATGCTCCATTCCAAGGTAAGGCGCATCTACCAACTTGTAACCGTCTTTATAGAACGGATAAGGGCCAAACCAATATTCAAATGCTTTCATCATCCGTGGTGCATCTTTAAATTGAGTTTTTGCTTTTGTAAGATTCGAATCCAACACCCAATAATCCATTGTCAGTGGCACTTTTTCTCCCGGATAGATTTCTCCAAAATGATCAAATTTCCCGATGTAAAAAGTGATGTCGTAATTGTTGATCGGATCTACAACCGCCCAATCATAACTGGTAGTGCTATCGTTATTATTGGTTTTATTTCTCATTCTTCCATTGCTTATGGCCATTAGATCAGATGGGACTGTGAAATGCATTTCGG
>JAHEZB010000122.1 GCA_023251285.1 Chitinophagaceae bacterium
CCAAATTTGTCAACCGCGTCTTTCCATGGATGCGGTAATTCTTCATAAGGATATTTTCCATAATGATCAATATCGATAAAATGCCGTGCACCTTCGGCAGCAACGGCGTATCTTCTTTTATCCGGATCGGTCGCGTGTTCGGTAATGAAATCAATGTGCGGTTTGTAAAATAAAAGCATCTGCGGAGGCAATAAAAAAACAGTGTAGTAATTAATCTTTTTATGCGCATAAAAACCCCAGCAAAAACATTGGGTATTAATTGCCAACAGCGAAAAAAGCAGAAAGATTTTTTTCAAAAGCGTTTTAATTTTTATTGAATAATAACGTCATCCAGGTGATCACCCGGCAGGTCAGAAACTGTTTGTGTAACCCCGCCGCTTACTGCAAATTTCATTGTTTGGGCCGCACTGATACTGGTTATTGGCCTTACCTTTTCCTTTGGAACAATATACACATTTCCCGCTACTGAATACGCCATCGGCAAATAAACGGCTACATAATCTTCCATGCCAAAAATGCTCATATCATCCTGGGTGATAAAACCTACGCGCCAAATATCTGTGTCATCAACATTGGCCAAAACATTATTGGTAAACTTCTTTTTGTTGCCGGCAAACGCTTCAAAAAAATCTCTTACAAAAGAATAGAACAATTTGATGCCGGGCGTTTTTTCCAGAATTTTATCGAATACTGAAAGTATTCTACCCATCACAAAAAAGGAGCTAAGATATCCGATGAACAGAATAAAAGCCAGGATAATGACAAAACCCAAACCGGGAATGTTGATAGCAGGGCGAAGAATACTATCTATTTTATCAAAGACTATGTAGATAAAATAAATGGTAATTGAAATAGGTCCCAATATTAATAATCCCTGTAAAAAATATTGTATGACTCTTTGGTAGGTTAATGTTTTCTTCATAAAAAAAATAATTACTGTGGGGTAAAAGTACAGAATTGTAAAATGAAGGATTAAAGAATTACCTTAAAAATGAGACGATCTTGTTTTACGCGAAAAGTAGAATGAATAAATTGCTTTAATAACTATCTTGCTTAAATTGTGCTGCAAATTTTATGGAACGATTCCTTTCATTTTGCTCTGATCAGCAATAAAAATTGGTAACGGTTCTTGGCATGATTTTGGAAAATTGACAACGTATTATCATTAATCAAAATAAAAAACTTACAACATGAGTTACGAAAACTTTCCTGAAAGCGAAAAGCCTACGGAAAAGACTGTGGTCAAAAACAATAGCGGCCGCAATATTTTAACTGCTATTTTGGTAATTGCTTTGCTCGGCACGTGGGGTTATATCATTTTTGATAAGAACAAAACCCGTCAGAAAGAGCAAGACCTTACCAGCCAGATCGTTAACAGCGATTCTTCGAAGAATGAGTTACAGCGTGAACTGGACGACGCTGCCCAAAGGCTTGATGCACTAAAAACCAGTAACGTAAAAGCAGATAGCCTTTTAAAAACTAAAGATAAAGATATTGATGCCCTTAAAGCAAGAGTGCAAAGTATCATCAATAACAAAAATGCCACCCAGGCTCAACTTGCAGAAGCCAGAAGATTGATTGCTCAATTAAAGGGAAATATTGAAACTTATACAGCACAAATTGACTCTTTAAAAGCGGCAAATACGCAACTGGTCGAAACCAATCGTGTTGTTACCCAACAAAGAGATGTAGTGAAAAAAAGCTATGATTCTGCCAGCCAGGTGATTCAACATAAAGATACCGTAATTGATATAGGTTCTACTTTACACGCTTCCGATTTTTCTATTGAAGGAGTAAAAGAAAAAAGCAGTGGAAAAGAAAAAGTAACTACTACTGCAAAGCGCGTTGATAAATTATTGATATCATTTGTTATAGATGAAAACAGGATTACTCCTTCTGGTCCGAAAGATATTTATATCTGCATTACCGCTCCTGATGGTAAACCGGTACAGGTGGATGCTTTAGGTTCCGGAACATTTACTACCCGTGATGGAGTTCAAAAACCTTTCACTAAAAAGATAACCATCAATTATGTGCAGGGACAAAAACAACCGGTGAAAGTTGAATGGTCTCAAAACAGCAAATTTCAAACCGGCGACTATAAAATCGAAATTTATAATAACGGATTTAAAATTGGCGAAGGAAACCGCAGTTTGAAAAAAGGTGGTTTGTTTTCTTAAAAAAATAAAAATTTTTACTGAAAAAACCTTCTGCAAAACAGAAGGTTTTTTTCTGCTATTTTGTTAGGAAAAAGAAGAATCAGGACTATTTCTTTGCCTGCTGATTCATCGTTTAAAAAATTTGCAATACTGCTGAAAAACAAATGTTTAAATTTTTTCAAAATTTTTTTTACAAGTCATCTTAGTGAATTAATAATATTAACTTTAAGAAAAAGTTTTTATATGCAACATAAAATAATAACGCTGATTCTGGTATTTGTTGTATTATTTTCATTGCAGATGCATGCCCAGGATATTGAACCTTCCAAACATCCGAAAATGGATAAATATTATCCGCAGGCACCAAATCTGGCGGTTCCAAAAAATCCTGAGACTGACGCTCCGGCAATAAAACCAGCCACAGGACCGGTTGTTGAAACAAAACCAACTCCCATTGTTCCTGAAACAAAGCCAGCTCCGGTTATTACATCTACGGCCGCACCAGAAGCGATTTCAAAACCGGCCGCAGCTACAAATTCCACAGTTTCGTCTCCGGTAATTTCGCAGCCTGTTGTAACTGCTGTAACACCAGATACTACAACAAAAGAAGCACCGGTTGTAACCATTGAAAAGTCGGTTGCAGCCCCACCTCAGCCGAAGCCACTTGTTTCAAAAGCAGTTGGCGAACCATACAATCCGAACCGGTTGGGAAGCAGCACCAAAGAATATGATACATGGGAAAAGAATAATAACGGCGCAGGCTCTGTTACTACACATTCGAAATAAAACACCACCGGTTTTTATTTTCAAAATTTAAAAAAAAAGAAAAGCATTTATTAGTTTGTTTGCTGTAGCACATTCTGAATTGATCCGGCGTTTATTTCCTGGAAGCGATATAGATCAACGAACTGCATTTTGTTTTATCAGAAACTGCTTCCAGGTTTGAGATCATCCCATTGATAAAAGCTCTTAGCGGATGTGAATCACCGGTTTTATATTTTTCGCTGAGCATACTCACATATACACTGTCGTACCACATGGGTTTTATCTTTTCGACTCTTAATCCATGTGTATTTAATAACATTTCCATTGACTTTGGAGAGAAATGATATAAATGCCTTGGTACATCATAAGCTGCCCAATATTTGTCGTAAATTTTTTCATCACCGGAAGTATAATTTGGAACTGCAATAAATAATTTTCCATCTGCTGATAATAAATTTTTTAGTTGCTCTACATATTTGTGTAATTCATGCACATGTTCCAAAACATGCCACAAAGTAATGGCATCAAAAGTTGCAGAAGGAATAGAATCAATTTGTTCTGCCTGGTGTAGATGAATTCCATATAATTCCAAAGCTTTTTCTCTTGCGGATTTGTCTGGCTCTATCCCTGTGCAATTCCAACTTGCAAGCTTCATAGTGTTTAAAAAAGCGCCTGTTCCGGCGCCGACATCGAGGATGTTTCCAGTTTGCTTTCCGGTAGCTTTTTCAATTAATTTCTTTTTTTCAACCAACGTTCTTTTCCTCACTTTGTGATACAGGTTATTAATAAATCCTTTTGATGTATCAGTGTGAGAAATGTAACTTTCAGACTGATAATATTTTCCAATATTTTCCTGGTCAGGGACATTTTTAGTAAACCTGAGTGTACAGTTTTTACATTCCCAAATTTCAAATTCCTGATCAGAAACGGTATAATCTTTTACAGAAAGCACCTTTGAAATTTGTGGATCCCCACAGTTGGGACATGATTTATAAACAATCATTTTTATCACTTAAATTTAAAAGCTACTGAGTTGTATAAGTTGGTGTTGGCGTTTTTGGAACCACTTTCATATGACTTCCAAAAGACGACAAAGAAATCGGATATCCGTAAAAATAAAAGAATAAAAGCACTAAAGCGATCAACAAAAGAATGATGGCAAAAATTTTCCAGGCATTGCTTTTTTTATTTGTTTCTTCTACATGATAAAATTGGTTCATTACAGAGGAAGTCGTTTCCTTGTCGCCTACCAATACTGCATGCTCACTGTTTTTGTGAATCACTCTTTCCGCTGCCAGAGGGACAAAAAAAAGTGAACTATTTTCAGTATGAAATAAAATGTTTCCCAATGCACCTTTTTTTAAAACCCCCAAAGGTTTTAATAAAATCTCTTCCCCGTTTTTTAATTTAGCTTTTGTTTCTGCGCACCATTTTTTAATTAAGGGAAGCGCTTCAGAAGGATCAATTTTTTTTTTGTCAGCAATATATTTTATCAATTCATCAGAAATTTTTTCCTCTCTTGTGGAAAAAACAATTTCGGTAGATGGAGGAAACATTCTTTTATTAACAATGTCCTGTTCAGCATGCACAGTAGTTCTTGTGAATTTTCCCAAACCAGCAAGTTTGCATTCTTTAGATTGAATAATATATGAGGTAATGAGGTCCTGCATGAGAACAAATATCTATATTTTATTTGGATGCGTTTTTAAAATTAATTATTTAAAAATGGACGAGAATACCACCAATAACCTGGAATCCATACACCGGATAATTGTTCCAACGCTCATATTGGCTATTCAGGAGGTTGTCGAAATCAAGCCAGACGCTAAATTTTTTGTTGAGTTTGAACTCAGCGCCGGCACTTAGATCTGTGCCGCCTTTCATATTTTTTTCTATCGTTTTTGTGGCGTTACCCGGATCTTTAATTAATGCCTTCGCTCCTGAAAATGCTACCAAATCAGCTTTCAATAAAACCTGCTGGAAAGCATTCCATCTAAAAGAACCGGTTAGTTTTAACGGGAATAATCCCCATGCTTTCGCCTGGTCATGAATCCCTGTATAACTGTTTAGATCCAAAGCGCCGGTAAGCGTAAATTTATCCTGGCTGATAAAATTCATATCACCATGAATTTGCAAATTTGTCAATTTACTCGCGTTTACCAAAACAAAACTTTTTCCGGATGTGGTATCATTTACAAAAAGCGGCATATCTGTATAAGAGATTACCGCGGCTTTCGCGTTAAAGCTGAAATGCTTACCAACAGTGGCTTTGATGCCGCCATAATACTGGATTTCTTTAGTGTTATTTAAGAAAGACGGATCCTGCATGTATGGATTTTCGCCGCTTAAAGTACGGAAGCTATTTGAAATATATCTGCCAACCCAACCAGCCTGGATCATGAAAACCTTTTGCTGTAATTGGGCTTCTGCATAAATGTTTGGCAGCACCGCAATAGTATTATTATTCCATGAAGGAGTTATGCCACCGTGAAATGTAAACCGGTCACTGTAATAAACCAATTCAGGAGTCAGTTGAAATAAATTATTGGAAATAGAAGTGTTAGAGCCTTTCAACTGATATTTATCAAAATTTCCAAGAGCAGCCACCTTTATAGAAACGGCATCTGAGAATCTTTTTTCTGCAGGTAAATTGAGAATTAAAGTCGTTTCACTGGCTTTGTTTTCCCTGGAAAATTCATGCACTTCCAGATGTGGATCATAATTAATTCCCAGCTCATTGTTGACAATATTTCTGTAACCAACATTTACTGAAAAGTCCTGGTAACTTCTCCTGATATCTGCTTTTGAAAAAGTATCAATTGCATGATTGTATCCATATTGATAATATTCATGCTGCGCAAAAGCAACGCCCGCATATGTTTCATTCTTTGCCGAAAAAAGGCTGCCGGTTCCCCTGATATTGATTTCACTAAAATCCTGGTTTTGGATTTTTCCTCTTGATGAAATATAATCGCCATAAACATTTCCAAGATTGTGCTTGCCATCGCCAAAACTAAATGCTCCGGAAATATAAGGAGTCGATAAATTTCCATAACCAACTTTTAACTGGTTTCTGTCACCCAGTTTCAAACTCGTGTCCGTTTGCAACGCAAGCGGTTTCAATGAAACCGGTTGATACGCAAAAAATAAATTTTCAGGGGGAATAGAATAGGCAAGTCTTGGTCGTGAAGTATCAGCAGTAATTGGAGAAGCATACAAATTTATCTTGACCATGTTGCGCAACGAAGGTTTGTAGGAACAAGTAATTTCTATCGTTTGTCTTCTGGCAGTATCCTGCGCCTTGCTTTGAAAAAATAAAAAACACAAAGGCAAAATAAAAATCATTCTATTCAAAGAATTTCTCATCATCAATTTTTTAAACATAGTTGTTTGTTTCTGCTTTAATTTTTTATTTGCTGCCCGATGGTGTTGTTTCTACTTTAGAATTCTGCTGCTCTTCACTGATAGCAGCATTCAGTTTATCCTGCGCTTCTTTTTTCAAATCAGGGATCGTTGCATTATCAGCCACACTTTTATACGTTGCTTTCGCATTGAAATAATCTTTCCCTTTCAAATATATATCACCCAACAAAATGTATGCTTTTGCCACCCAATAATCATAGGCACCGGTAACTTTTATTACATCAAGCGCTGCTTTTTCTGCAGTGGAAAGCTGATTTAAGGTAT
>JAHEZB010000123.1 GCA_023251285.1 Chitinophagaceae bacterium
ATATTGCAAGGAAAAGAATCTTGAGGCGTGGGATTACGACGTTCAAAAATGACTTAAAGAAGCGATTGATTTTTCAAAGGCACATCGTAGCAGCGCCGACCGAAATACCTCAACATTTGAGGAAAACAGCAAAGAATTTTCTCATTCTTTAGTACATTCAATAAAAATTTTATTTATGAAGCTATTTTATAAGATCATTTGTGCGCTCATCATTCCTTTTCATTTTCTTTCACTTAATGCCCAAACCGTTATTGAAAGTACGGGTGCGCATGATGCTGCAATAGATTATGCAAGGCTTGGGAATATCGACACGCTTATCAATGGTTATGTGAACCGTGGCTGGGTTCCCGGTGTTGTTGCATTAATAGTAAAAGATGGAAAAGTGATTCAAAACAAAGCTTATGGCTACAGCAATGTGGCTTCTAAAAAGCCAATGGAACCGAACAGTATTTTCAGGATTGCTTCACAAACAAAAGCTATTGTGAGTACAGCGGTGTTAATGCTATATGATCAGGGAAAAATTTCACTTTTCGATCCTGTTTCAAAATATCTTCCGGGGTTTAAGAATCAAAAAGTGATGGATAAGTTCAATGCTGCCGATACAACTTACACTACTGTTGCAGCCAAAAGGCCGGTAACCATCAAAGACCTTCTTACGCACAGTTCAGGCATCGATTATCCGGGTATCGGCACAGAAGAAATGAAAGCCATTTATGCAAAGGCTAATATTCCTTCCGGCCTCGGTGTGGTCAGTGAAAACCTGGTGGATGAAATGAATAAATTAGGTGGATTGCCGCTCGCTTTTCAGCCCGGAACACAGTGGAGATATGGATTAAGTGTGGATGTGTTGGGGGCTGTTGTAGAAGTTGTGAGTAAGACAAGCCTGGAGGATTTTTTACGAAAAAATATTCTTGATCCATTGGGAATGAATGATACGTGGTTTAATCTGCCTCAAAGTAAAGCCAGTCGCCTTACTTCCGTTTATACCGAAGATTCGTTAAAGCGCGTAATCCCCTGGTCTAAAAACAATTTTGGTGTAGATCCGGATTATCCATTGGCAAGGAAACATTATTTTTCCGGTGGAGCAGGACTTTCATCTACGGCGATGGATTATGCTGTCTTTTTGCAAATGATCATGAATGGAGGGATTTATAACGGTAAACGGATCCTTTCAAAAAGGGTGGTTCAAATGATGTTACATAATCAATTGGATTTCCCCTTTAACGGTACCAATTATTTTGGTTTGGGTTTTGAAATCGTGAGTGATAAAGGCAGCGCCGATCATTCGAGAAACGAGGGCAGCTTTGATTGGGGAGGTTTTTTCGGCACTACTTATTGGGCGGATCCCAAAGAGCATTTGATCGTTTTATTTATGACGCAACAAACACCAAATTCGCATGGCGATCTTGAACAAAAATTTGAGCAGATATTGTATGGAAGTTTGGAGTGATTTAAGGTTTCCAGGCTAAACGAGCAACCGCTAAGTTACAATCAGTAACTTGCTCGAATCAACTTTAAAAACCGCTTCAATGGACAATACAAGAGCTTTTAAAATGTCATTTGCCACTGTTTATCCGCTTTACATTAAAAAGGTGGAGAAAAAAGGCCGGACAAAAGAAGAAGTAGATGCAGTTATTTGTTGGCTGACCGGATATGATCAACAGGCATTACAAAATCAAATTGAAAAGAAAATTGATTTGCAAACCTTCTTTGATGAGGCGCCTGCATTGAATCCAAACGCTACGAAAATTACCGGCGTCATTTGTGGCTATCGTGTTGAAGAAATAGAAGACAAACTGATGCAAAAAATTCGATACATGGATAAGCTGGTAGATGAACTGGCCAAAGGAAAGGCACTGGAGAAGATCTTGCGGAAGTAAGGATAATTAAAGGTCGATGTTAAAAGATACAGAATATCGTTTCCAGCGTGCACATCGCATCACATTAAATCTGTATTTTTAAAACAGAATTTACAGGCGGCATTCGTGTTAAGAGAACCCGCAGGTAAAGTAGCGGCAATAACAATTAAGAGACCAGTATTAGAGACTAACAAACCGGTTAAAGGCAAAGATGGGGTGAAGAGCAATCACCGACAGCGATCCAGCGTAACAATTTAAAAAAACAACTCATGGGCTTATTTAGTTTTTTCAACCGGAAAAATGGAAATGCAGTTCACCTCAATGGTGCAGATTCCGCTCATAAAATTTCTGAAAACGCACAAGGCGTATTTGTTGAAACTGATAAAGCGTTGAACGCGGAATCTGCTGATAACAGTCATTCTTCTGAACAAGGAATTAACCTGCTGTTTCATTTCCTGGAAAAGAATTATGAAAAGAAAGGTTACGATGATGCTTTAATGAATCCGGATAACACACACCTGGAACAAAATATCGCTGCATTAAAAAACGAACTGGAAAGAACGATCAGAAAAGTAAAAACCTTTTATGAAGATTTTATCAGGGAAATTAATTTTCACATCTCAAGCCGCAGCAGGAGTGGCATGGTAGATACTGTGGAAGAATTGAATGCAAAAAAGGAAACGGCTGAAAGCCACATCTGCCAGGTGTTGGAGATAGAAAAGGAAGCAAATGAAAACAGGGGAGTAGCGCAGGGAATTGTATTGAGCTACACCCGCGGCTTCCGCAATGGACTGGCGGCCATTTCCCATCATTCTATTATGAACAGAAACTTTTAAAAACAGCCATATGAAAAATTGGTGGATCCGCTTTGGATGTTTTCTCACCGGCTACAATTATGCTATCGTGCGAAACTCCAGTGAAGTAGCGGCTAAAACAGTGAAGCGCTATACTTCTGCGATGTTGATCGTATGTATTATATGGGCATTTATTGGCTATTGCTTCACACAACGGTATCTGCATGGCGGACCGTATGGTTCAATAGCAGGAGCGGTTATACTGGTGGTGATTATTGTGCAGATAGAGCGGCAAATCATCCTGTCTATTAATCCTACGTTCTGGCTTTACCTGGCCAGGGGAATCATTGCCTGCACAATGGCTATTATTGGCGCCATTATTATTGACCAGATCATTTTTAAAGAAGACATCGATTTGGAGAAAATCAATTCCATTGAAGAAAGAGTGAAAAAAGCATTGCCACCAAAAACGGAAGAGCTTCGCAACCAGATAGCTTCGCTCGATTCGGCGATCAATAAAAAGGAAGCGGAAAGACTGAGTTTAATTAAAGATGTGGAGGATCATCCAACTACTAAAATTTTTTCTACCGAATCAGCGGTAAAAACTGAGAAACGGACGATGATTGATTCAGTAACCGGAAAACCGGTTGTAACAGAGCGATCAACCCCTCAGATGGTAACTGTCACCTCAAATATGCCCAATCCACAAATCGGAATGATTGCGCCACTTGAAAAGACCATCAGCGAATTGAGGATTCAAAAAATATCTAAAGACTCGGCACTTTTAAATATCAGGCCGGCACTTGAAAAAGAGATCGGTTCGAAGGTTGGCTTTTTGGATGAGCTGGAAGTAATGTATCGTTTGATCACCCGTTCAAACGTGGCGCTGATCGTTTGGCTGCTTTGGTTCTTTTTCCTTTTCGGATTAGAAATGCTCGTATTGATTAGTAAGGTAAATGAGAAAGAAACGGATTATGAAAAAACGGTGAAGCATCATATGGCATTACAGGTCAAAAAACTCGATGCATTTGCGAGGGCTGCAGAAGGAGAATGAAGATTTTAGATTCATTTCTGAAAAACAAATCCTGGAGGAAAGATTATTGGTAATTGAGATGCTGAACTGATCATTATTTGATACTTTCAAAAAACTACAATTTCTCTTTATGGAAAAGGAATTCCTTCAAAACATTTTAGAACAAAATAAAATGACGTGTTCTTTTTCATTCAACAGGGTGTCAGATGAAAATGGAGAATTGAGGTTGAACAAACACGCTGCTTCAATTGGATTTATTTATCGTCACGTTGGAGAAACGATGAATTTATTTACTACCTTTTTTGGCCTTACTACCGATGTACAAAATACTACCATGGGAAAAACTGATACCGGGCAGGGAAAGAATGTAGAAGAAAGCGGGGAGATGATAAAGAAAGGTTACGATATTTTGCAACAGCTGATAGAGACGACTCCGGCAGAAGATTGGTTAACCATCGTCGACACTCCGTTTTTTAATGAGGTAACGCGTTTAAGACTTTTTTCTCATATTCTTTTTCATAATTCACATCACGCAGGTCAGATATCATTGACGTTATCAAAAGGCAGCATTGAAGTGTGATTTGTAGGTAACACTCACTATTTTTTCATCTGCGATAGGTCTCAGCAAACTAACAAATATTGCTTTTTCTTGTTATCTTCATCTTTTGTATTTCCAGTGGTCAGGATAATAGCGACTTTTAAGAATAGGGAAGATATAACCACGGGAAACTGAAATAATAAAAGGTGTTACAGCGAGGATTTCTGCTACCTAAAAAACTGCAATAACAAACTTCTCCGAATGCTTAAAATTAAAATAAGTGATCATGAAAAAGGCGTCATTATTAACTTTGGTTATTGCTATATCATTCAGTTTCGGTTTCGCGTTTCACTCAATAATTTCTAAACAATCAAAGCACTCAACCATGAAAAAAGTAACAGGTGTTGGTGGCATTTTTTTCAAATGCAAAGAGCCAGGCAAAATGAGGGAATGGTATAAAGCAAATCTTGGATTAAAAACAAATCAATATGGTGCTGTATTTGAATGGCACCAGGGGGCAGACAGTACAAAGAAAGGATTTACACAATGGAGCCCTTTTAATGAAACAACTAAATACTTTGAGCCATCGACCAAAGACTTTATGATCAATTACAGGGTGGAGAACATAGAAGCCCTGGTAGAAGAATTGAAGAAAAACGGGGTAACGATTGTGGACTCAATTCAATCATTCGATTATGGAAAATTTGTTCATATCCTGGATCCGGAAGGAAACAATATAGAACTGTGGGAACCGAATGATATTGAATATGAAAAATTAGGGAAAGAAATGGGAAGTGAAACAACCAAATAATTTCGTTGTTACCGTTAATTATGGTTTATAGGTGACACCTTTCAAAAAGGTGTCACCTATAAACCAAAAGGAATTACGCTAACGCTCGATAAAGCTCTGAAAGTTTTACAGGTTACTTTATGAGAAAGATAACACTTAAAAATGCTTTTTAAAGGTATTTTCGCCTGCCATAATTTTATTAATTACCGATGGCACGAAAAAGGCATAACCGATTTATTTATCAGCAGATCGTTGTGTTTATTTTCATTTTTTTAAATTGCTTATTTACTGCTGCGCCTTTTATACAAGCCGCCAATTTTAACACTCACCTGAAAAATATTTCCGGATCATCGCTTCAAAATCAGCATGATCCTGAAGAATGCAATCACCTGAATAACCTGGATGATGAGCAGCAGGAATGCCACGTCTCGTTTAGAAATAACCGGAAAGTTTCGAACACACTCAACCCTCAAAAAGATTATGATTCTAACAGCAGAATTGAGAAATTCCAGGTTCTGTATCCTACTGATTTTTCTTTGTTAATCCGGCCTCGGTATTATTCTTTCCTTTCGATTTACTATTTGTTCTGATCAGATTTTTTCTGTTAGCAACAGTGTTTATTCTTTTCTTTTTTTAAAGAAGACGGATACGCTTATTTCTTAAAAATTATTACTTCATTATTTTATCGACTTATCATGGAAACGATCATAGATTTTTTTACTCATCTTACAAATCCGGAATGGATCATGCGGCATGGAGGTTTGTACATTGTCGTGTTAATTGTTTTTATTGAAACCGGCTTCCCGTTTGGTTTCTTTCTTCCCGGTGATTCACTTTTATTTATTGCGGGTATGGTTATCGCGAATGCTTTATCTCCATTTGACATGCAATTCCTAAACCTGCTTTATTGGATTTTTCTGATTGCGACGGCAGGTACCATCGGTAATTTTATGGGATATTGGCTGGGCAGGAAATCCGAAGCGCTGCTGTTTGAGCGAAAAGATAATTTCTTTTTCAAGAAAAAATATCTTTTGCAGGCAAAAGAATTTTATGATAAGAAAGGTGGCGGCGCGATCGTGCTTGCCAGGTTTTTACCCATTGTGCGTACTTTTGCTCCACTCATTGCAGGGATGGTAAAGATGGGACGGCGAAAATTCTCGTTTTATAATATTTCCGGAAGTTTTTTATGGGCGGCTACCATTGTAACTGCCGGCTTTTTATTGGGCGAAAATACATGGGCAAAGCAGAATCTTGAAAAGATCATGATAGGAATTGTATTGATTACAACTGCTCCTGTTTTGATAAAGTTGCTCACTTCGAAAAAAAAGAAACAGCCAGTAGTCGCCGGTTAACTATGCGCACCTTCTAAATTTTCAAAACTTTGTACTATATGGAGCTTGTTTTCCCGGATTTTAGCAATCCTGGTATTTGGGTGAGCCTGTTGACGCTTACTTTTCTCGAAATCGTACTCGGTATCGACAATGTCATTTTTATTTCCATTGTAGCGGATAAACTTCCTAAAGAGCGGCAACGCAGTTCACGCAATACAGGCCTGGTGCTTGCGATGCTTTTTCGTATTGGTTTATTGC
>JAHEZB010000124.1:0-6181 GCA_023251285.1 Chitinophagaceae bacterium
GCGTGACAGAAGCGGTAAAAGTGCCAGGATTAAAGAGAAGAGAATTAAATAACATTTAAAAAATAATCATAAATACACCGGAAAGCTTTTGTTTTCCGGTTTTTTTTTATATTTTGCCATAGCAAAAAAACTAATATCCTACTTTTGCATTCTATTTTTATGAAAAAAAACATTCCTGTCATTATTATTTTATTATCTGTTGTCTTGTTTTCGTGTGCCCGCGGCATTACTCCTTATCAAGCTGCGAATGGAAAAGCTAAATGCGGCCGGTATTTAAAATAAACAGATCCGATTAACATTCAGCCTTCAGCTTCATTTACCTGCAATTCACAGTAAAATATTAATAACCTATCTTTACGCGCTAATATAAAGACAATGACATTTCTATTATTTAATCCACAACTTTTGTTTGCTATGCCCGGTGGCACAGAATGGCTGTTAATTCTGCTGGTAGTACTTTTGTTTTTTGGTGGCAAAAAAATTCCTGATTTGATGCGTGGTATCGGAAAAGGTGTAAGAGAATTTAACGATGCCAAAGAACATATGAAAAAGGATATAGATGTGGGAATGAAAGAAAAAGATAAACCAAAGGCACCTGAACAACGCGAAACCGTAAAAGAAACGGAACTTCCTAAATAAATTTTTTAATAATTTTTTCTCAAAAGGTTTAGGTGTACATCGGTAATGATGGCATTTAAACCTTTCTTTTTAAATTAATTCCATTGTTTTCTTTTCAAAATATTTTCTCATATCAGCAACAACTTTCTGAAGGAAAAACTTCCTGCATAGACGCGGTTCAGTTTTATTTGAACAAAATAAAAAAAAATGAGCGGCTCAATGCTTTTGTCGAAGTTTATGCTGAAGAAAGCCTTTCACGCGCAAAATTTCTTGATGAAAAAAGAAATTCAGGAAAGAGTTGTGGCAAATTGCACGGCGTTGTAGTTGCATTAAAAGATGTGATTTGCTACAAAGACCATAAGATCAGCGCTGCATCAAAAATGTTGGAAAATTTCGTTTCCAACTATAATTCTACTGCCGTTGAAAAGTTATTGGCAGACGATGCCATCATCATTGGTAATTGCAACTGTGATGAATTTGCGATGGGAAGTACCAATGAAAATTCTGTCTATGGAAGTGTAAAAAACGCATTGGATGAATCGAAAGTTTCCGGCGGTTCTTCCGGTGGTTCGGCGGTAGCTGTACAGGCAGGATTGTGTATGGTAAGCCTCGGAAGCGATACCGGTGGTTCAGTAAGGCAACCGGCAGATTTTTGTGGAATTGTAGGCATGAAACCATCTTATGGAACGATTTCAAGACATGGATTGATTGCTTATGGTTCTTCATTTGACCAAATTGGAATTTTTGCAAATAGTGTGCAAGACGTTACAAAAGTTCTGGAAGTAATTAATGGAAAAGATGAATATGACAGCACAGTAAATCAACAAAAATCACTAAATCTCAATTTAGACTTCCAATCAAAAAAATATAAGATCGCTTTATTCAGAAATGCGATGGAGCACCAAAGTCTTGATAATGAGATCAAAAAAGGCATATATGAATTAGCAGAGAATTTAAAGAACGATGGCAACGTAGTGGAAGAAATAAATTTTGATTTGATTGATTATATTGTTCCCGCTTATTACGTGCTTACTACTGCAGAAGCATCTTCAAATCTTTCCCGTTATGACGGTGTGAGATATGGTTATCGTTACGAAAATAATGGCGAAGACCTGACTACTTTTTACAAGAAAAATCGTGGGAAAGGATTTGGAAAAGAAGTTAAAAAAAGAATCATGCTTGGCACTTTTGTTTTGAGTGAGGGATATTATGATGCCTATTTTACCAAGGCCCAACAAGTGCGGAATTTATTGTCTTCGCAGACGAAAGAGATTTTTAACAATTTTGACGCAGTTCTTTTACCAACCGTTCCAACAACAGCGTTTGAAGCCGGAAGTATGAATAAAGACCCCATTGCTGCGTATCTCGCTGATATTTATACTGTTTTTGCAAATCTTACCGGAATTCCAGGCATTTCGTTACCGCTTTTTCGCCATTCGAACGGAATGCCTTTTGGCGTGCAGGTGCTTACAAACAAGCATAATGAAGTAACTTTACTGGAATTTTCTGACCTGCTTCTAAAGAATTACAAACGTTATTAGCGAATGAAAAAACCGCCACTTTTATTTTTAATTTTAATGCTGCTATCGCCGGTGTTTGTAATGGCGAATAGTGACCTTAACCTGCAATCGGCTGTTGACACTGCAATCCGAAAAGGGAAAATAGATACATCGAGCAAGATTGAAAATAAGGTGATTGATGATGTTATTGTCGCTGCTAAACCGGCTAAAAAAAAGACAGAATATCTGAGTGAGGTTACGAAATATGGTTTCAAAGATCTCTTCAAAAATTACTCTTATAATTCTTCCATGCCTTACGCTTCGCAGGTAAATCCATATGCAGAAAATTACATGCAGGATTATCTCAAAGCACATCAAAATTATTTGTTGAATCTGCGCAAAACCGGGAGGCCGTATTTTAATTTTATTGATGGAATTCTCGTTCAGTATGGATTGCCAAAAGAACTGAAATATCTTGCGGTAATAGAAAGTGATTTAAAATCCAATGCGCTTTCGGTGGCTGGCGCCCGGGGGCCGTGGCAGTTTATGGATTACACTGCGACTCAATATGGGCTTAAAGTAAATTCCAATGAAGATGACCGCACCGATTATTTCAAAAGCACGAATGCTGCGGCAAAATATTTGTTGAGCTTGTACAAAGACCTTCATGATTGGCTTTTGGTGATCGCTGCGTATAATGGCGGCCCGGGAAGAGTTTATAATGCCATTAAAAAAAGTGGCAGCCGTAATTTTTGGGATTTGCAATATTATTTACCGGAAGAATCACGCAATCATGTAAAGAAATTTATTGCAACCCATTATATCATGGAAACCGGAAACAAGGATGGAAATCCGGCTGATTCAAAATTCAATTATTCAAGTCTTTCTGGTAATGATAGCAGCGTTATTGTGCATCTTACTCCAGACGAGAAAAAACATGTAGATTCTACGCAGGTTTCAGGCAGGTATATTGCAGAAATAATTGCCAGGAATGTTGACATGGATCTGGCGGATTTTAATCGTTATAATCCTGATTTCAACAACATGCTTTCGACCGGCACAACTTATAATTTGCAACTTCCTGCAGATAAAATGAAGGAATTTTTTCAGAAAAAATATGATATTCTAAACCAAAGCGTAACGCAGCTTTTGGATAATGTAAATATGAAATCTAAAGTGAAGAAGTAGATGTGGCTTTCTAACCGGATACAAAGCTAGTCTGATGCTTTAAACGTAAATGACTTTTAATCATGCAAATTTTTCTCTGCTCCTTATGCCTTCACGTTAATCAGAATACCATTCAGTAAAGCAACAAATACCATCAAATTCTATTTCCCTTTCTAATCATTCTTTTTATTTATTTATATAAAAAATGTTTTTTAGAAATATACACTTATTTTTAAAAATTGCTTTTATTTTACACAAAACAATTCTTCTATTTTTATGAAACCTAAAATTGCTTTTGTTACCGGTGGTTATTCCGGCGAAGCCGAAATATCTTATCAATCTGCAAAAACAATTGAGAAAAATATCGACCCTCAAAAATTTGATTTTTATAAAATTGACATTACGCCACAAGGTTGGTTTTTTCAGGACAAAGAAGAAAAAATTGAAGTAGATAAGAATGATTTTTCCATAACGATGAATGGAGAAAAAATTCTTTTTGACGCTGTTTTAATTGGTATTCACGGTACACCCGGCGAAGATGGAAAATTGCAGGGATATTTTGATATATTGAACCTTCCATACACTTCTTGCGATTGCGCTACTTCTGCGCTTACTTTTAATAAAAGATACACGGTTGCCGTTGCTTCTTTTGCGGGAATAAAAGTGGCCAAATCTATTTTGTTATTTAAAAGTAATTTTAAAAGTGAAAATGAAATTGTTGAAAATCTGAAATTTCCAGTGTTTGTAAAGCCAAACAATGGCGGATCAAGTATCGGCATGAGCAAAGTCAATTCTCCTTCCGATGAATTAGGGGCAGCGATTGAAAAAGCCTTTAAAGAAGATGAACAGGTTTTGGTAGAAGAATTTATCAAAGGCCGCGAATTTACAATCGGCGTATTTCAATCAAAAGGAAAAATTATTGCTTTGC
Organism: Chitinophagaceae bacterium; assembly: GCA_023251285.1. Taxonomy (GTDB): domain Bacteria; phylum Bacteroidota; class Bacteroidia; order Chitinophagales; family Chitinophagaceae; genus Ginsengibacter. The sequence goes on from JAHEZB010000124.1 coordinate 4,213, forward strand.
CAATAACGGAAGTAATTTCGAAAAAAGATTTTTTTGATTATGAAGCAAAATACCATGGCGCAAGTGAAGAAATCACCCCCGCGAAAGTGGAAGAAAGCATTGCGCAGCAGATAAAATCGCAGGCGGTGAAAATTTATCAAATCTTTAATTGTCGCGGGATTGTGAGGATTGATTTTATTTATAATGAAGAAGCAGGCGAGCCTTTTATGCTGGAAATAAACACCGTACCCGGACAAACAGCTGCAAGCCTTGTACCACAGCAGGTAAGCGCCATGGGTTGGAGTCTCATGGATTTCTATACAGCGCTCCTGCAGGAATGTTTACCTGTATAAATTTATTAAATTGCACCACTTATTTTTTCACTTATAATTTTAACGTGTTTAAATTTATTGCAAGACAAAGTTTTTTTGTAAACCTGCTGGCCGCCATTGTTTTGGTTTTCCTGGTGGCCTTTCTGTTCTTTGAATCCCTTGGCTTGCTCACGCATCATGGCGAGTATTTGAAAGTACCTGCTGTAACCGGCAAAAATGTCGATGAGGCGGTGAGTCTTCTGGAGAAGGAGGGCTTTGATGTTATTATTACCGATTCACTATACAATGACAGCATGCCATTGAATACCGTAAAAAAACAATTGCCGGATGCAGACGCTACGGTAAAAGTAAACCGCACCGTGTTTTTGAATGTAAATCCTTCCACACTTCCAATGATTGATATGCCCCATTTGGAAGGATTGAGCTATCGTTTTGCTTTGGATAAATTAGCCAAGAATCATTTGAAATTAGGAGACACAACCATGCGTGCAGATTTCATGAAGGGCTCTGTTTTAGAACAAAATTACCAGGGTAAAAAAATTACTGCGGGCTCAAAAATAAAATGGGGTTCTGCGGTTGATTTAGTAGTTGGTGCAGGTCTTGAAGCTCAAAAAATTCCGGTGCCCGACCTTACAGGAATGACGGTAGCTGATGCGAAAGCGTTGCTGAAAGATAAAGGCATTATCTTGGCTGCAATCTTAACTTCAGGAAATGTGACAGATACCGCCAACGCATTTATTTTTAAACAAAATCCTGATGTGTACGCTTATGGAACTACTCCAGCTTACATTCAGCCGGGGCAAACGATGGACATTTGGATACAGGTAGAAAAACCTGTAATTGATACACTAAAAACTGATACATTACATTTAATAAAATAAACGTTTATGACAAATATTTCTGTTGATGAAGTAAAAGAAAGATTGGATGCAGGAGAGAAATTGAACCTGGTAGATGTGCGCCAACCCGAGGAAACCGCAGAATTTAATATTGGTGGTATAGCAATTCCGTTAGGAAACATTCAAAGCATGGAAACAGAACAAATTGATAATTTGCGGGATGAAGAAGTGATTTTTTATTGCCGTAGTGGCAACAGAAGCGGACAAGCCGCTTTGATTTTAGAACAGGTTGGCTTTAGTAATGTAAAAAATCTGACGGGCGGAATGCTGAAGTGGAGAGAGAAGTTTGGTTAATGAAGTTAATTTGCTGATTTGAAAGTGTGTAGATAACTTCAGTAAGCAAATAAATAATGCGGATTCTTATTTTCACCTTCAGTGGAAAAAAGCAACTTGTTTTTCTTTTTTAATGAAATGATATTTACTTAATCATTTTCTAAAAATATTAAAAATGAAAAAAGACCATCCGGGAGTTTATTTACCGCCGCCGATCATTTACTTATTGATATTTTTTATCGCTTATTTTCTTCAAAAAATAATTCCGATCAACAATTCTTTCTTCAATCATGATGGGGTAAAAACCGCAGGCATTATTTTTTTTGTTGCGGGAGCATACTTTAGCATGCAGGGCGCCTGGAAATTTATACAAACAGGAAATACTTTGATTACGGTAAAACCTGCTTCATCGCTTCAGCAAACAGGAGTTTATAAATTTACCCGCAACCCGATGTATTTTGGTTTAATTTTTTTATACCTCGGGTT
>JAHEZB010000124.1:6191-6600 GCA_023251285.1 Chitinophagaceae bacterium
GAAACTGGTGGCATATCATTTTGTTGCCTGTATTGATTTTAATCATCCAGGAATATGTAATTAAAAAGGAGGAGAAATACCTGGAAAGAGAATTCAATCAGGCTTACCTCGATTATAAAAGGAAAGTCAGAAGATGGATTTAAGTTCCTATTCTGACTTTCTGTATTTTATTTAAACTATTCTTAAAACTTATATCGGACTGTAGCAATCACTTCCCTCGGCGCAATCGGATTAATGCTATAATTTTCATGAACATAAAAATTATAGGCGTTGGTTACATTGCTCAGTTTTGCCAGTAAAGAAAAATTTTTATAAGTATACCCTGTGGAAATATCAACCGTTGTGAAGCCACTCACAGGGATCAATCTTGAATAATTCTGAGGCTGGCCTTTAGTATTGTTCCACCCTG
>JAHEZB010000125.1 GCA_023251285.1 Chitinophagaceae bacterium
TGTAATTTAAAATAAGGAGTAAATTAGGATGAGTGGTGCTAAAATTTTATTAACCTACAAGATGACGAAGGTAATTATCAAGTAAAGAGCGTTTGCGCAGCAAAACCAGGAGATTATTATGAAAGTTGATTACAAACATAGTTGGCGACGCATTATATAAGAGCAGAGGAATGGTGAGTACTAAAGGGTGCATCAGTGGTAATTTTAAAAGCAGCAACACCACTGTTTTCGCATTGGAAAAACTTAGCTTTGAGACTTATTTAAAAGACCAGATTTTGAAAAACTTCTTCGACAAATTCAATCTCAGTCATGAAAGAGAAGAATACCAAACCGTTATTGATGTCATTAATAATGATCTTGAATTTCGCGGTACACGCTTGTGGATACTCATCTTTGCGATTTTCGTTGCGTCGCTTGGTCTGAATGTTAACTCCACCGCTGTGGTTATCGGTGCCATGTTGATCTCGCCCTTAATGAGCCCTATAATGGGTATCGGCCTTGGCATCGGAATCAACGATATGTCTTTGTTGCGCAAGGCAGTGAGCAATTACATGATGGCGGCCCTGACCGGTTTAGGTACTTCTACTGTTTTTTTTCTTATTTCACCTTTGAGCGAAGCCCACTCAGAAATTCTATCGCGCACTTCACCCAATATTTACGATGTGCTGATAGCGCTCTTTGGCGGGCTGGCCGGGATTATAGCCACTTCAAGTAAACAAAAAGGCAATGTGATTCCGGGTGTTGCCATCGCTACTGCATTGATGCCGCCTTTGTGTACTGCCGGTTATGGATTGGCTACTTTGCAATGGGATTATTTTATCGGCGCTTTTTATTTGTTTATTATAAATACGGTTTTCATTGCGCTGGCTACTTTTTTGATGGTTCGTTTTTTACGTTTTCCTGTCAATACATTTGTAAGCAAAGAACTGATGAACCGGGCACACCGCGTTGTATGGATTATTGTAATAGCGACACTACTGCCTAGTATTTACCTGGGATATAACATTGTAATGGAGGAAAGATTTTCAAACAATGCAGAAAATTTTATCCAATATGAAGCAGCTTTTCCAAACGATTACCTTTTATCGAAATCAATAGATCCAAAGAAAAGAAAGATATTTTTGGTTTTTGGAGGAAAAGAAATTACTGAGAACGAAATAAAACGCCTGAAGGGTAAGATGAAACAATATGCAATGGATACAAGCTCTTTAGAAATTAAACAGGGATTTGCATACCTCACGCCGGCAAATAATAAGGAGGATGAACGATACAAACTACTTTCAAATGCACTTTCTCTTAAAGAAAAACAGGAAATATTGCTGCGCGCAAAATTAGACAGCATTAATAACGAGAAAAAGCTGGGCGCCCAGGTGTTTGCAGAATTGAAAGTGCAATATCCAAATATAAAAAGCGCTGTGATTGAACCTTCCACGGCTTTTGCTGACAGTGCAGAAACCAAAAAGCTTTACCTGGTATTAATAAATTCCAATAAGAGCATTTCTGATCAGGAAAGATCAAAAATAGAAAAATGGATGAAAGTGCGTTTGCAACAAGCGCATCCAAAAGACAGTCTAAGTGTGATTTTCCAGATGCCGCAAGCAACGAAATAAAGGATATTCCCCCGTTTTCGCGTTTTCATATAGCAGTGTGGACGATACCATCACAGGCATTTCCTGTATAGGCCAATGGAATTATAACCGGATTCTCAATCCTATTTCAAAAACTTTTTCAGAAGGAAGATTAAAGTATTTCGATACTCTTGCCGAATTGCGGCCTAAAAAATCAAACAAACTTTCACGTAGAGGGCTCATGCCTGTATCTTTTGTAATTTCCACTGATTCCCTTCCGAGGAAATAGGTTGCATTTTTTAGATCAATCATTACTCCCTTTTCTTTTAACCTTTGAATCGCTTTGGGTATGTCAGTGCTGTTCATATAGCCATAATGTAAAGCAAGAAGAGTTATATGATTATCAAGGGTAGCCACTTTAAAATTCTTTAAAAGGTCCACATGCGGTACCGGATCAAATTGAACACTCAGGATAACAATTTTCTCATGGATCACTTTGTTATGCTTTAGATTATAAAATAATGCCGGCGGCGTTGCATTGGAATTTCGGGTTAAATAAATAGCAGTTCCATCTACCACAGATTGAGCCTTATTTTGGTAATAGGTAAGAAAGTTATTCAAAGAATCAGTTGTTCTGTTTACCTGGATCGCCATCATTCTTTTGCCTCTGTACCAGGTAGTCATCATAAAATAAATAGTACCCGCTACCAGTAGGGGAACCCACCCTCCCTGCGGGACTTTTACTATGTTGGCCAGAAAGAAAGATAAGTCTATCATGAGAAAAAAGCCTATGAGCGACACGCAGGCAAAAAGACTCCATTTCCATACATTTCTCATGACGAGAAAAGCCAGTAATGTGGTAATAACCATTGTTGTACTCACAGCAACTCCATAGGCGCCGGCAAGATTATCAGAAGTTTTAAAAAACCCAACAAGTGCGATCGTTGCAAAAAACAAGATCCAGTTTAGTTGAGGTATATAAATCTGCCCCTTTTCATCCGGGGAGGTATGCACTATTCTAAAACGAGCTACAAAACCTAATTGAATTGCCTGGTAGGTGAGACTAAAAGCCCCGGATATAACAGCCTGCGAGGCAATGACTGCTGCCAGTGTTGCTAAAATTACGAGTGGATATAGTGCCCAACCTGGAGCCAAAAGGTAGAACGGATTTAAAACGTTCTTTGGATTATCTAAAATCAAAGCTCCCTGTCCAAAATAATTCAATATGAGACAAGGCAACACCAGGTAAAACCATCCTAAACGAATCGGCTTTTTCCCAAAGTGGCCGAGATCTGCATATAAAGCTTCGCCTCCGGTAACCGCTAAAAAAACAGCTCCTAAAACAACCAGGCTATGAAACCGGTTAATTAGAAAAAAATGAAAAGCATAAAAAGGGTTTAAAGCCTTTAAAACCTCAGGATGCCTTCCAATTGTATTTACTCCTAAAACAGCAAGGGATAAAAACCATAAAAGAATTACAGGACCGAAAATCATTCCAACCTTGCCGGTACCTTTGCTTTGAAAAAAAAATAATCCCAGCAGAATAATAAAAGTAATGGAGATAATGAATGGCTCAAAAAAGGGTGTAGCAATTTGTAATCCTTCGACTGCACTTAATACAGAAATAGCTGGAGTGATCATTCCATCTCCGTACAGCAAGGCTGAACCAAACAATCCCATAGACAGGATCAGGAAGTACTTTCTACTTTTTTTCTTTGGCAGCACCAATGCCATAAGCGCTAAAATTCCGCCTTCTCCTTCATTATCCGCTCTAAGAATAATTAGCACATATTTTATACTCACCACAAGAATCAAAGACCAAACAATCAGAGATAAAACACCAAATACATTTTGTTCAGATACTGCAATTCCGCTTGTTCCTGTAAAACAAACCCTTAAGGCATACAGAGGACTTGTTCCTATATCTCCAAACACAATTCCCAGCGCACCTATAGTTAATTTTAATCCATTATTCGACGACATGCTTTTCATTATTGCTCATTTTTAGAAAATATCCCTGGCCGGGATGCTGCTTCATATGCAAATCTAGTCTTTGATTTTTGCAATTATTTCATCAAAAGATGGTGCATTACTCATTAATTGAGTGTTCAGGATCGTTATGTTGATATTTTCCAATCAGCAAAATCGGGCTAACTTCAAAGGCGAAAGTTGATCGAATACTATTTGACAAGCAAAAAGCGCTTCTGCCACTATTTTAAAAATTCAACACCGGCTGTTATTGACGGGCAGATGGAAAATGACTGAAAAACGTTTAGAGCAAATTCATTTTGATTTTTTATTTGCAACTGCATATGATAAATTTGTCTACTTACTATAATTAAATTTGAAGCTTCCACTTTCGATAAGAAAATTTTTAAAAACAGCCTTTGACCGTATCAATAATGAAAAGCTGAAACACCATATTCTACAGGCGATTCCTTTTTGGGTGGCTTCGTTGATCGCCGGATTAATTACTGTTTTTTATTCAAAGGCTTTCGCTTTTTTGGAATCACAAACATTTTTTATCATCCACTATCACGATTGGTGGATTTTTATTTTAACCCCTGTTTGTTTTGTGATTGCCTGGTGGCTGGTAGTAAAATTTGCACCTTATGCCAGAACCAGTGGAATTCCGCAAGTAATGGCGGCTGTTGAACTGGCGACAACCAGTTATGAGAAGCAAACAAAGCATCTGTTAAGTCTTAAGATCTTTTTTGTAAAAATATTCTCCGGCCTTTTGATGATTTTTGGTGGAGGAGCTGTTGGAAAAGAAGGTCCAACGATTCAAATGTCAGGAATTGTTTTTCGCAAAGTAAATGAATGGCTTCCTTCGTGGTGGCCCCCGGTCTCAAAACCAAATATGATTACAGCCGGCGCTGCTGCTGGCCTTGCTGCTGCTTTCAATACTCCGCTTGGAGGAGTTGTTTTTGCTATTGAGGAGCTTACTAAAACCCATGTCAGTTATTTTAAAACTGCTTTATTTACAGCAGTTATCATTGCAGGTTTAACTGCCCAGGGAATTCTTGGCCCCTATTTGTATTTAGGTTACCCTGATATCAGTCACGTTACGAATTCGATCATTATTCCCTTATTGGTAGTTTCTATGATTTCGGGTTTATTGGGAGGAATCATGTCGAAAATTATTTTGACTCTTTTTCGCTGGAAAAAGTGTTTTAAATTCCGTTACCAGCATTTAATTTATGTGGTAGTATGCGCTTTGCTGATGGCTGCTATTGCTTTTTTTTTAGATCCGGAAATTTTAGGATCCGGAAAAAGAATTATGACAACTACTTTATTCAGTACTCATAAATATGTTCATTGGTACACGGCTCTTTTCAGGATTTTAGGTCCGGTTTTAAGTTTCGGAACAGGCGCTTCGGCTGGAATTTTTGCTCCATCGATCAGCGCAGGTGCCAGTGTCGGATCTTTTTTGGCAGCATTATTTCATGAATCTTCTTCAAATGCAAATCTGCTGATTTTATCTGGTATGGTTGGTTTTTTAACCGGTGTAACAAGAACGCCCTTTACCTCGGCAATCCTGGTTCTTGAGATGACTGACAGGCATAGCGTAATTTTTTATTTAATGATTGCAGGAATGGTGGCCGGTTTAGTTTCATTATTAGTTGATAAGCATTCATTGTACGATCATTTAAAAGTGCAAACGCTTCATGATCTGACACATCAAAAGGAAGATTTACCAGAAAAATCTTAAATGGCAACTAAAATGGGAGTGAAAAAAACAATTAGAAAAGCAAAGCATTCAAATGATTCGGCTTATCCACTAACGGTTATTAGAATGGGCAACAAAATAGAGAACGCGCAGAAGTCACACATTAATCAATGATATTTTATCGACTAACTACTTTGCCGCTGCGGTTCGTGTCCACGAACCGGCTCATTCCATGGTCGGTGTCTTCACCCACCAGTTGAAAGAACTTATTCCATAGTCGATGTCTTCACCGACCAGTTCAGAGAACATCCGCCGCTGTCCTTTGTTGGCAACTACCAGCAAGATATAAAAGCACATTCATTCCATGGTCGGTGTCTTCACCGACCAGTTGAAAGAACTTATTCCATAGTCGATGTCTTCACCGACCAGTTCAGAGAACATCCGCCGCTGTCCTTTGTTTACAACTACGAAGAAGATACAAAACCACGTTATTTGTTCGTTTACTTGTAATCATTCCGTGGAATTGCAAGGGTTGCCAACCTTTCAAAGGTTGGCAACCCTAATCCTGGCCGCCATCCGTGGTTTGTAACCAGGGGTAATAGGAAAATTTCTACTTTAAAATTCTGCCACTGCGGTTCGTGTCTGCACGAACCGGCTCAGAAATGGGGTTCGTGGAGGACACGAACCATAGCGTGAAAATGAAAATAAAGGCACAACATCTCGTCACTTTCCATACGCCGGATTCATGTTAATAAATAAATAATCTTAAAAAGTGGCTTTATATCAGATAAAGTGATACATTTAGTTTTCAAATCCCAACCTTTTACTGTAAACAATAACTTATTTAAAAGACCTGTCTTTTTAACTATAATTAAAAACATTGTCTGTTATGAAAAAGTTATCTGTTATCATGTTGCTGGCATTGGTTCCGGCAATTTTTTTGTTTTCAAAATGCGATACTGGTTCAGGTAAGCCTGAAGAAACTTCTGCAGAAGCCACACCTGCAGCTACTGCTGTTTCCTATGGCGGATATAATTCGCCGGAAGAATGGGGAAAACATATTGTAACTGTCGCCGATTGTGCTACCTGTCACAGCCCGAAAAAGATGACTGCTTCAGGCCCCGTGGAAGATGAAAGTCTTGCGCTGTCAGGTCATCCTGCTGCCTTGCCTTTTCCGGACATTCACAGAAAAGAAATGGAAACGAATCACCTGATCTACACCCAGGATCTTACTTCATGGGTGGGGCCGTGGGGCGTTTCCTTTGCTGCAAATATTACATCCGACAGTACTACCGGAATCGGAACGTGGAGCGAAGAACAATTTATGAATTGCCTTCGCAAAGGAAAATA
>JAHEZB010000126.1 GCA_023251285.1 Chitinophagaceae bacterium
CGGCAGGAATGTGTCACTGGTTGGTGAGGACACCAACCATGGCAGCGTGGTTGATGAGGACACCACCACGGCAGCAAACTAGCAGTAGTTGGGTGAGGACACCAGCCACGGCCGCAATGAGGACACCAACCACAGCAATGAGGACAGCAACGATGGTAGTAGTCTTTTCGGTTAGATTAATAAAATGAATTCTGCTGATTGTGAAGTTTTTAAGAAATGAAATGATAAAAAGTACCCGTGATATTCATGTCTTGATACCGACTTTTGAAAGGTTGAAAGCGCTGGCAGTAACGCTTACAAGCCTTTGTTTTCAAATGGAAAAGAGCTTTGAAGTGACGATTTCTGATCAATCGTTAGAGGATGATATTAATGAAGATAAAACCATCCGCGCGGTTATAAATTTATTGCAATTGCATGGCCACCCGGTTTCAATTCTAAAAAATTTTCCACAAAAAGGAATGGCCCAGCAAAGGCAGTTTTTATTGGAACAATCTGATGCGCCATTCAGTTTATTCCTGGATGATGATGTTATTTTAGAGACGTATGTTTTGCAAAACATGAAACGCATTTTACAAAAATATCATTGTGGTTTTGTTGGTTCCGCGCTTACAGGCTTAAGTTATAAAAATGACTACCGGCCGCATCAGCAGGAAATTGAATTTTGGGATAATGAAGTTCAACCGGAAACAATTGTTCCTGAAGATTCGTTGTGGCAACGGTACAAGTTGCATAACGCGGCAAACATTCTTCATGTGCAGGAAAAATATCACTGCACTCCTGATGATCCCAAACCTTATAAAGTAGCATGGGTAGGAGGCTGCGTGATGTATGATACAGAAAAACTATTGGAATCAGGCGGGTTTGAATTCTGGAAAGATCTGCCTGAACAACATTGTGGTGAGGATGTACTGGCACAATTAAGAGTTATGAAAAGATTTGGAGGTTGTGGCATTTTGCCGAGCGGCGCATATCACCAGGAAGTGGAAACTTCCATTAATGACAGGAAGATCAATGCACCGGAATTTTTAAAAATATAATTTATGATTGAAGATGGGAAGCCTTTAGTGACGGTTATTATGCCGACTTATAACCAGGATAAATTTATTGAACGTGCCATAAATTCGGTACTTAAACAAACGTTTCAAAACTGGGAATTAATTATTGTGAATGACGGTTCTACTGATCTGACCTATCATATCACTCAAAGGTATTCCGGTGAAAAAAGAATCAAATATCTTCAACATCCAACAAATAAAGGTCTTGGTGCCTCGATAAATAGTGCCTTGGATATTGCACGGGGAGAATATATTACCTATCTTCCATCTGATGATGTCATTTATAAGGATCATCTTCAATCGCTGCTTGATACTTTGGAAAAAGATCCGGAGGCCGCTCTTGCTTTTTCTTCTTTTATACATCATTACAACCGCAAGGCAGAAGGTATATTAAACAATGAATGGTACCAATTGGTTCAGGTGATGCACCGGAAAAATAATGTGCGCTGGACAGAAAGAGACGAGCTGGAAAGCGATGATCTGAATAAATTGTTTTGGAATAAAATAGAAGGCAAACGCATCCATACCGGAATGCTTACGTGTGAATGGGTGGACCATCCGAATCAACGCTGTAAGATCATGCAGGAACCGCTTGGCGGCATTAATACCTTTCGATCTTTTTATAATGTAACCGATCCTTTGCGCTACCGTACCTCAAAAGGAAATTATATCGATGAGAAAACAAGGTATGAGAAATACCGTGAAAAACAGGTTGTTTCTTCTCCGGAAAAAGGATTGAAAATATTGCTGGTTGGCGAGCTTGCTTATAATCCTGAACGGATTTTAGCACTGGAAGAAAAAGGTCATAAGTTGTATGGCTTATGGGTAAAGAATCCTTACTGGTACAATTACGTGGGGCCTTTGCCATTCGGAAACATCCAGGATATAGATTATGACAATTGGGAAGAGGAAGTGAAAAAGATCCAACCGGACGTTATCTATGCACTTTTAAATTTCCAGGCTGTACCCATTGCCTATGAAGTGCTGAAGGCGAATACCGGCATCCCTTTCGTATGGCATTTTAAAGAAGGTCCTATGATCTGCAGAGAAAAAGGAACCTGGAACGAACTTGTTGAATTATTCAACAAAGCAGATGGGAAAATTTTTTGCAGCAATGAAATGAAAGAATGGTTTGAAGAATTTATAGTAAATAATGAAAGCAGTTCAACGCTTATATTAGATGGGGATCTTCCAAAGAAAGATTGGTTTACGGATGAGCGATCTCCTTTGTTGTCGGAACAGGATGGCGCTTTTCATACCGTTGTTCCCGGCAGGCCAATCGGCTTGCATCCCTATAATGTGGAAGAACTGGCAAAGGAAGACATTCATCTTCATTTTTATGGCGATTTTACTCACGGGCAATGGAAAGAATGGATTGATAAAACCAATAAAATTGCCCCGGGATATCTGCATATTCATCCGAACGTGGACCAGGAAAACTGGGTAAAAGAATTTTCGCAATACGATGCCGGCTGGTTGCATTTTTTCCAAAGTGAAAATTATGGAGAATTGATGCGGGCCAACTGGGATGATCTGAATATTCCTGCACGGTTGTCAACACTGGCTTTGTCGGGAGTGCCGATGCTTCAGAAAAATAATGAAGGCCATACGGTGGCGATTCAATCGCTGGTAAAACAAATGAACCTGGGTTTGTTTTTTAATAACATGCACGAGTTGAAACAATTGTTACAAAACAAGCCATTGATGACAGACATACGAAATAGTGTGTGGCAGCAAAGGCATTATTTTACTTTTGATTATCATGTTGATGAGTTGATTGATTTCTTTAAAACTGTTATCAGGCAGTCGCAGGAAAAGAGGGGAGGGGAAAAGGAAATTCTTGTGCTTCCGTTGATTGCGTAATCCGGTACGCGTTTATCGTCTTATCGTCGATCATTCAGGCGGCCAAAGGCAAGGCGTCCCGATCGGAAAGGATCTTCAATCTGCTGATAGAGTCCGCTTTAATTACTTTTTCTGATACCCGCCTGCAGCAGTTTCGCTTGCAGCAACAGTCCTTTGAGAGGTGCTTCCTTTTCGGCCGGTACTTGTGCTTGGTGATTCCTTCTTTTCTTTGTTATTTTTAATCAATTCGCTGATTTTTGCGAACTCGTGTTCAGAAGGTTGTCTCCCAGTAGTATAAAAGTCTATATTTTTTTCTTCTTTAACCATGGATGTAAGTTACTTTAATTTCCTGAAAATTTGTATCCCAAGTAAGATTCGAGCTATAAAGCTTTAAACCCTTCTTTCAAGGTAACCGTCCGGTTAAATATCAATTTTCCGGGAGTGGAATCTTTATCAATACAGAAATATCCATTGCGGATAAACTGGAAGTGCGCGCCGGTTTCAGCATGTTGCAAATGAGGTTCTATAAAGGCATTCTTTATTACTTTTAAAGAATCAGGATTGATATATTCTTTGAAATCACCTTCCTCTGCAGCAGGATTTTCTACTTTAAATAAACGTTCGTACAATCTTACTTCTGCAGTGGCAGCATCCCGCGCATTTAGCCAGTGGATGGTTCCTTTTACTTTTAAATGGCTGGTATCATGATGACTTTTGCTTTCGGGAAGATACGTTGCATGTATCTCTGTTACCTCACCATTGTCATCTTTTTTAAAGCTTTCACATTTGATGATGTAAGCGCTTTTTAACCGAACCATTTGACCGGGAGCAAGACGAAACCATTTCTTAACAGGCGTTTCCATAAAGTCTTCCTTCTCGATCCAAAGATCTTTAGAAAAAGTAATCGTCCTGGTATTTTCGGGATCATTAGGAAGATTTTCTGTTGTTAATTCTTCCGTTTTATTTTCATCATAATTATCAATGATCAGTTTCAAAGGATTCAAAACCGCCATCACCCGGTTGGCCGTCTGATTCAATTCTTCACGGATGCAGAATTCCAAAAGGCTGATGTCGATTAGATTGTCGCGTTTCGCTACACCAATCTTTTCACAGAAAGTGCGGATGCTGGAAGGGGTATATCCCTTTCTTCTGAAACCTGAAATGGTAGGCATCCTCGGATCGTCCCAGCCTGCGACATAACCCTCATTTACGAGCGTTAATAATTTGCGTTTACTCATCACGGTATAGGTCATGTTCAGCCGCGCAAATTCATACTGGCGGGAAGGAAAGATCTCCAGTTTATCAATAAACCAATCGTACAAAGCACGATGTGGAACGAACTCGAGCGTACAAATGCTGTGCGTAATGTGTTCGATGCTGTCGCTTTGCCCGTGAGCAAAATCATACAACGGATAGATACACCATTTGTCGCCGGTACGATGATGATGAGCATGTTTGATGCGATACATGATCGGGTCGCGCATGAGCATGTTGATGTGCGCCATGTCAATTTTTGCACGCAATACTTTTTCGCCATCCTTGTATTTTCCCTCTTTCATCTCCCGGAACAGGCGAAGGTTTTCTTCAATGCTTCTGTTGCGGAATTCGTTTTCTTTTCCAGGCTCAGTAGGCGTTCCTTTTTCGGCTGCAATCTTTTCAGAAGTGCTGTCATCCACATACGCCAAGCCTTTATTGATCAGCTTTACAGCAAATGAATACAATTGGTCAAAATAATCGCTTGAATAATATTCGTTGCTCCAGCTAAAACCCAGCCAGTGGATGTCTTCCTTGATGCTGTCAACATACTCAGTCTCTTCCGTAATTGGGTTGGTATCGTCAAAACGCAGATTGGTAGCGCCTTTATATTTCTGAGTTAGTCCGAAATTCAGGCAAATACTTTTTGCATGGCCGATGTGCAAATAGCCATTCGGTTCCGGAGGAAACCGTGTGAGGATGCTTGTATATTTTCCACTTTGGAGATCTTCTTCAATGATCTCTTCTATAAAATTTAAACTCTTTTCTTCAGACATGTTTTATTGGAATTAAAACTAGAAATTAAACTAAAAAATTAAAAACTAAAAATCATTGAAGTTTCAAAACCGAACCTTCCGCCAAAAGCAATCCTTGCGATCCGAAGATGAAGATTGCCGCGAAAACATTGAACATTTTATGTAACAATAAACATTAATCCTGTTTTCTCGCAATGACGGCCAGGGAGCAACCTTCAACCTTGAACCCTTAGTCATATCGTTCAGGCCGCCGAAGGCAAGCGTCCCGACCGGTGAGGGCAAGCCTCCCGACCGTGAATTATTCTTCCATACTTTCTGCGATCAATTCCGCGAGGTCGATCACTTTCACTTCCTCTTCTTTCTCATGAAGCTTTACACCATCGGTGAGCATCATCATGCAAAACGGACAGTTGGATGCGATCACTTTTGCCCCCGTTTCTATCGCTTCGCCTGTTCTTTCTTCATTGATCCTTCGGTTGCCTTTTTCTTCTTCTTTAAAAACCTGTGAACCGCCGGCGCCGCAACACAATCCATTGCTGCGGGACCGTTTCATTTCAACTAACTCTACATCCAACGCTTCCAAAACTTTTCGTGGCGCTTCATAAATATTATTTGCACGACCAATATAACAGCTGTCGTGATACGTAATTTTTTTTCCTTTAAAGCCACCGCTTTCTTTCATCTTTATTTTCCCTTCATCGATCAGTTGCTGCAGGAAAACGGTATGGTGAACCACTTCATAATTTCCACCTAAAACAGGATATTCATTCTTCAGGATGTTAAAGCAATGAGGACAGGTCGTAACAATTTTTTTTATCCCGTATCCATCCAGCAATTGTATATTCTGATAAGCCATCATCTGGAAAAGAAATTCATTGCCGGCACGCCTTGCAGGATCGCCGTTACAGATTTCTTCTTTGCCAAGGATGGCGTAATTGATTCCTACTTTATTTAAGATCGTTGCAAAAGCTTTGGTTATCTTCTGTGCACGCTGATCAAAACTTCCGGCGCATCCTACATAAAATAAGATCTCCGGGGTTTTGCCTTCCGCCATCATTTCGGCCATCGTTGGAATATGCATTTCCTCAAATTTTTGACGGCTAAAATACAACAAAGTAATTAGCTAATTTGCCGATAAGCCAATATGCTGATGAGTGGAGGCAGCAAAACGACAAATAATGATGATTTTGATTTTGTTGCAGGTGTATATTTTTCAACCTTTATAGCCGGTAAAGTTTAAGCGGCTACTCTATAAATTAAACAGGGAAAATGTGAACGGCGAACATTCCTGGTGTTTGAAATTGGTCTGAACCCAGAGCTATCATTGCCTGAAATTGATCTGCACTCAACCCGATCGGATACGATGTTGGTTTTTATATTGACATGCCGATAGTTCAGGTGTAAATGATAGTTACAGGTACCAAGGTTGCCAACCTTGAAAATCTATTTTTAAAGGCGAATTAAATTAAAAAGGTTGGCAACCTTGTAAGATGGTTGGCAACCTTTTGCCCCTTTACACTTATTTTTGCCGTTATAATCTAACCGAAAATAACTTAAGAAACTGAATTTGATCAAGAAAATAAAAAACTGGGAACAATGGCCTTTTAAAGTTTTATATGCTCCGCTGGTTCCCGTGTGGCTTTGGTACATGATGCGTTCCCGGGCGGTTT
>JAHEZB010000127.1:0-2497 GCA_023251285.1 Chitinophagaceae bacterium
TGAAAATGTCAGCGCTTTAACCGGTTTTTTTCCACGACGATCCGCAGTGCAGCCATTCATGGAAAGAGCAGACGCCAGTTTTTGGGAAGCGCCGCTGCAAAAATATTCTCTGTTCTTACTCACGGCCCTGATTCCTGCTATTATTTCCGCTTTTAGGGCGCTTTTTAATAAATAGCCGTTTGCACCCGCCTGGATCATGTCTGCGATCATGTAGGAGTTATCCATCATCGAAAGGGCAATGATTGAAATGGCAGGATATTTTTCCGTAACGATTCGCGTGGCTTCGATACCATTCATGAAAGGCATATCAATATCGGCAAGGATAACATCCGGCAAAAGAGTTCCTGCAAGCTGTACCAGCTGTTCGCCGTTCGATGCTTCCGCAACCACTTGAATGTCTTCATACTTGTTAAGCATGGTTATCACTCCGTCTCTGAAAATTTCGTGGTCATCGGCAATGATCACTCTGATTGGGTTTTGTTTCATAATAGTTTTTTTTGGTATTTAGTTATAGGGTATCCGGATATGGCAGCGCGTTCCCGTCTCCGCATGCGACGACAGGTGAAACTCTCCTCCGAGCATTTCAGCCCTGTTTTGCAAACTATCGAGGCCGAGGCCTTTCTTACGTTGCACGGCGCTTTGATAATCAAATCCTTTTCCATCATCAGCGGTAAGAACCAGCAACTTGTCATTTTCAGTTAAGAATTGAATTTTCAAACTATGGGCTTTTGAGTGTTTTAAGGTATTATGAATAATTTCCTGCAAAATGCGAAAAATATGAACGCCGCGGGTAGGTGGAATTTCCGGGATCCCGTTGTTTTCAACAATTATTTCCAGTTGCGGATTCCCGTTTACCAGTTTCGCATACTCGATCACTGCAGATAGGAGCCCCTTATGGGCGAGTGTTTCCGGTAGCAGCGCATTTGAGATCCAGCGGATTTTTGCAACCATATTTTGCACAAGGTGTACACATTGATCTACCTGCATTTGATCAGCGTCACTGGCGCAGCCTATACTTTCCAGCTTGAACTTCATGGCTGATAAAACACCTCCCAGTTCATCATGTAAATCAGCCGCAAGCCTCTTTCTCTCGTTTTCGAGTGTGTTAATCTCAATTTCTACCTTTTGGGCGTTCAGCTTCCGCCATTTACGTTGCTGCCAGATTACAGACAATACAAAGCACAGGATAATAATACCGATGATTACGGTAACGATTAATATGGTTCTATATAGTATATCTTCTTTGGAATACATAAGATGGCGTAAGCAAAAAGCAGGTTAGTAAAAAGATTGATCCACGCTAAAATAACAAATAAACTTTTATAAAAAGCCGGTCCCACTGCCAATCGCCTTCCTTAACCATATCATTTACCGAAATGATCAAGGCGATGTGGCAATCTCATTATCCCGGGATTATAACATCAGGATTATTGAAACTCTTCAACTCACCGTGGTAACATTGCCGCGCCCAAAAAAATCATCGATGAAACGATTAAAAATATATGCGCCTGCCGATGGCGCAGGTGTCCCAAGCTGTTCATAAATGTTATTTTTGGTTCTTTCATCCAAAACCAATTGCAGTAGATCTTTATCCTTTTTTAATTTTAAACCTCATTACCACAAATCCCCTACCTTCTCCTGATCAAAATCGCATTAGCTACTTTCCTTTCACCATAGTGATCATATTTCTTGTTATCTGTAGGGTGGCTTACTACGCCGTTTTCCGGTTCGCCGCTCACCCACATGGTAGTAGAACCGCCGCCATCAAAGTTCAGCGCCGATACACATTTCAGCGCTTTGAAAAGCTTCGCAAACTCGGCGGTAGTAACGCCTGCGGATTCTTTCGCATTTCCATCTACCGCTATTACAAGAAGGTGATGAGATTTGGTAAGCCCGATGCCGGTTCTGCTATAGCGGGTATCATTGAATTTGTGCGCCCGCTGAGGTACCACTTTGTTTTTCCACACCAATAATGGCCCTGCCGAGATAATGGCAGGAAAGGTATCGTGGTATGCCGTCCAGCTGATATCTGCCGGCTTTATAATGACTGCTACCTTGTTTCCACTGATGGCCATGGCAGCGGTATCGAGCCAGGGAAGAAACAACGTACCATCAAGCTCATCATGGGTACGGTTGACAACCTGGCCATCCACTTTCAGAAAGCAAACCGAGCCACCTATGCGGGTATTAAAAAAATTACCGTTCACAGCAGCTATCGCATGATAGGCTTTTCCGAATTCACTGACGGGTTCCAGCAAAGAATCATTGTAAGCGATCTTTGTGGCAATAGCGGTATCCTGCAGGTCCACGTCAAGAATATTGATGTTCTCCGGCGCATTGAACAAAGAATGAAAATATTGGTGTGATAAGCGCACTCCCGGCGCAATCTCTTTGGTACTCCATCCCGGTCTCACCTGTTTTTGAAGCGTACTGCAACCCGCGATAAGGAAAGCCACCAGCCCTAATAAACGCGCGCGGCGGAATGGATGAGTTATCA
>JAHEZB010000127.1:2507-6567 GCA_023251285.1 Chitinophagaceae bacterium
AAAAAAATTTGTAATTAAAAAATGGGCATCTTTCAAAATATTACAAAAAATGAATAACGTTTACTTTTATAAGTTTTTGACGTGCAAAGATGTCGGGCTTGTGCCTTAGATGAACTAGGAAAAATAAAACTATTTTCATTCAGCACAATCTCCTTCGGGCTTTTCACATCAAAGGCATCGCTCGTCTAATGGCACTCAAGTCCGGCGATGAAGCATGGATGGTGTATGGATACTGTATGGATGGTGTATGAATAGTGTATGCCAGTATCTGTATAAGATATTTATGCAAAGACGCAGTTTGACAAATGTGTGTTTAGCAACTATATTTAGTTTGAGCGACTGATTGTTACCTTTTATCTGAACAAATGAAAAGTAATAAAACTCATTACGTAAGCCAGCCCGGTCATGTAAGTTAGCATGATGAGCGGCCATTTCCAGGTATGTGTTTCCCGTTTTACAACTGCTAAAGTGCTCATGCATTGCATGGCCAGCGCATAAAAAACAAGAAGGGATAAACCTGCTGCAAGTGTATATACTTTTTTACCATTTGGCCAGGTGGCGGCGCTCATTTTTTGCCGGAGGGTAGCATTGTTTTCATCCGCATCATCGCCAACGCTGTAGAGTGTAGCCATAGTTCCTACAAACACTTCCCGTGCAGCAAACGAAGTAATAAGCGCAATTCCTATTTTCCAGTCGTAACCCAAAGGATGAATAACCGGTTCAATGGCTTTTCCTAAAATTCCTGCATACGAATTTTGAAGATGCTCTGTATTTTCTAATTTACGATATTCTTTTTCTTGTAACGGATTTTGCTGTATTAAGGCAGTATACTTTTCGTCAACGGCTTTCATTTCTTTCGGCGGCCCAAAAGTACTCAAAACCCAAAGCAAAAGGCTGATCACCATGATTACTTTTCCCGCCTGGAACACAAAGATCTTTGCTCTTTCGATCATGGTAGAAAGAATATTTTTCCATCTGGGGCCGCGATATGTGGGAAGCTCGAGGATAAAAAAACTTTTCTCTTTGCTTTTGATAAACCACTTCATTACAAAAGCGGCAAACAATGCCATAAAAGTTCCGAGAAAATACATAAGCATCATTACCAGGCCTTGCAGACTGATAAATCCTAAATACATTTTGTGCGGAATTACCAATGCAATCAAAACGGTATAAACCGGCAATCGGGCACTGCAGCTCATCAGCGGTGTACACATGATGGTGAGCAATCTTTCCTTTTTGTTTTCTATGCTCCGCGCACTCATAATGGCAGGCACTGCACATGCAAGCCCGCTCACCATGGGCATTACGCTCTTTCCATTCAAACCTGCTTTGCGCATGATCTTATCGGTGAGAAAACTAATGCGCGCCATATAACCGGTGTCTTCCAGCAAAGTAATCAGCCCGAATAATATCATAATTTGTGGAACGAAAACAATAATTCCACTCAAACCGGCAAGAATTCCATTTACAAAAAGATCGGTAAACCAACCTGCAGGAAGCACTTTGGTAAGCCAACCGCCGGCCTGGGCAAATGTCCATTCGATGCCATTCATCGGAAATTGAGCCAGCACAAAGATGCTTTGAAACAATAAAAAAAGAACCAGCATCAAAATCAAATATCCCCAGGTGCGGTGTAATAAAATATTATCCAGTTTTTGTGTAAATAACGCTTTTTGCAACGGGTCCGTTTCCACCACCGTTTGCTTCATGATGGTTTTTATTTTTCCATAACGCTGCAGGATTTCTTCTGCCTGGGTTTTTACGCCATTAAATTTTGTTTCAACTTCGATATTTTCAATGGCATCCTGCGTTTCAATATTCAGATCAAAATTTTCATGATTGATGAGATAATGAATGGCGCGATAATTACTTACTTCCGGAAAAATATCACGAACTTTTTTTATAGCACATGGAGCCATGGGTTCCATATTAATGAAATCACGCCCGGGAAAATTGTTGAGATTTTGGGCAGCATGAGAAATGGCATTTTTTAATTGTGCTATTCCCTTATTTTTTCGTGGATTAACCGGAATAACAAAAACACCCAGTTCTCTTTCCAAACCGGCAACATCCACCTGGATATTATTTTTCTTGGCAATATCCATCATGGTCAAAGCAATGACCACAGGCCGTTTCAGGTCGATGATCTGTGAACAAAAAAGGAGATTTCTTTTTAGATTACTTGCGTCGGCTACGAGTACAATTACATCTGCTTTAATTTGTGGATCCTGCTCCAGCAATACTTTGTAAGCTACCCATTCGTCGTGCCGTTTTGGATAAAGGCTGTAAGTGCCGGGAAGATCAATGATTTTTGCAGAAAGCTTTTCCGAAATTTTTGACATACCGGTTTTCTTATCCACCGTTACGCCCGGAAAATTTCCGACTTTCTGGTTTAAACCGGTAAGAGAATTAAACAGTGAACTTTTTCCACTGTTTGGATTTCCTACTAAAGCAATATGTAGCGGTTGGCTCAAATTCATGCAAAATAATCGGCAAATGTAACAGCCCTCAGGTAAAACACTTTTACGAAATCAGGAAACAGATAATTGGCATGAAATTTTATCATAGCCTTCACGAATACTTCACCTTAAATTTGCCATTTTAAATCACATCGGCTTATGAAATATGCGCTTCTTTTTTTAATCCTGATATCTCAAACACTCAATGCACAGAAACTTAAAAAATCTGAGAAGGCAATTGTTGAAAATCTAAAAACAGAAATAAATTACCTGGCCAGCGATAAACTGGAAGGCAGACGCACCGGAACTGCAGGAGAAAAACTTGCTTATGAATATTTATCTTCTGAATTTCAAAAAACCGGTTTGATTCCAAAGGGCGATGGAAATTCTTATCTCCAGGCTTTTGAGATAAACGAAGGAAAGGAAATCCTTCCTTCGACACATTTAAAGATCAATGATACCACACTTCAAACGGGAACAGATTTTTTCCCTTTCATATTTAGCGCGGAGGGAAGCGCGAAAGGCGGCGCTTCTCTTGCTTTTAAAGAAAAAGGAATGCCGTGGTTTTGGGATATAAAAGAAATTGTTGAGGACAATCAGCAGAATCCGCATTTTGATTTGACTACGGCTATTAAAAATAAAGCGATTGAATTTGCTGATAAAGGCGCCTCCGCATTGCTGGTTTTTAATTCCGGAAACCGGGATGATGAATTAAAATTTGACGGGAAATCAAAAATACCGCAAGTGAAAATTCCGGTGGTTTATCTTACCAAAAACGCTTCGCGAAAATATTTGAGCGACAATTCAGCGGATCTGCACGTCGATTTGCAAACAGTATTTGGCAATAAGAAAAGAACGGGCCATAACGTGATCGGTTATATCGGCAACGGCGCTGCTCAAACGATCATTATTGGGGCGCATTACGACCATCTCGGCTATGGAGAAGATCACAATTCTTTATGGACAGGAAAGCCCGAAATACACAACGGTGCAGACGACAACGCGAGCGGCACCGCTGCTGTACTTGAGCTGGCAAAGATTTTGAAAAATTCAAAACTAAAAAATAACAACTATCTTTTTATATGTTTTTCCGGTGAAGAACTGGGATTATTTGGTTCAAAATATTTTACAGAAAACCCGACAATTCCTTTGAAAACAGTGGATTATATGATCAATTGTGATATGGTCGGAAGATTAAATGACAGCACGCACACCATAAGCATTGGGGGTTATGGAACTTCTAGGGAATGGGGTAAAATTTTGCCTCAGAAAACACAGGCTTTAAATGTAAGATTTGATTCAAGCGGAATTGGTCCCAGCGACCACACCTCTTTTTATCTCAAAAATATTCCTGTTTTATTTTTCTTTACCGGTACTAATGCTGATTACCACAAGCCTACAGATGATGCGGATAAAATTAATTATGTGGGAGAATTGCGGGTGATTCAATACATCGAAAATATTTTAAAAGAAACCAACAGGAATGAAAAGCTTGCCTTTTCCAAAACGCGTGAACCGCAAATGCAATCAGCTAATTTTACCGTAAGTTTAGGGTTTATGCCAGATTATACTTATTCGGGAACAGGAGTGAGAGCGGATGG
>JAHEZB010000128.1 GCA_023251285.1 Chitinophagaceae bacterium
AGTCAAACGCTGATTGGGGATTTTGGGGCAGCAGTGCAGATGAAGGAAATTCGGTGGATCAGATGGTGGGGCCAAGAAGCTATAATAAGACCGGACCAGACGCTCCCGATATTTATACTTCTGGCTGGAGTTTTAATGTTTGGACTCAAAATTTTTATGATGCTATTAAAGGTGATCCCCGTTTTGCATCTTCTGTTCTTGATGTGAAGGCACTTGCAGCTGCAGGGCAATGCACTTATCTTGAAGGATACCAAAATACCGGTTATTTTTTAAGGAAATTTATTCCGATGAAATCGGATATTAGAAAAGGTGGTGGTGCTGTAGAATTAAATTTCCAGCAAGATGATTATATTATTCGTCTTGCAGACACCTACCTGTTGGAAGCTGAAGCTTTAGGTGCAACCGGCGCAAGAGCACAAGCATTACTTGATGCTGTTCGCGCAAGAGTTGGCTTACCGTCAGTTCCGGTTTCAATGGATGCAATCAAAAACGAACGCAGGCTTGAACTTGCCGGAGAAGGACATCGTTTCTTTGACCTGGTAAGATGGGGCGATGCCGCTACTAAATTAGCTGACAGAGGATTTGTCGCCGGCAAAAATGAAATTTTCCCAATACCTTCTTCAGAATTACAGGGTACAAAACTGGTTCAAAATCCTAACTATTAAAACAAACTATATGAGAATAAATTTAATACTAAGTTTCGCCGTACTATTGGCGCTCGCAACGGGTTGTGAGAAAAGGAGTGGTATAGATGACGATCTGTCTTTTGTAAGGACAGCAAAAACAACCAATCCCGGTAATGTTTTCGACATAACCAATGACAATTCCGGAAAAGTAACTATTACCCCTACCGCTGAAGGAGCTTCTTCCTTTACAGTGATTTATGGAAGTGCGGCCGGTAGCTCAGATTCAACAGTGGTGATGCCAGGACATAATACCAGCCATGTTTACCCTGAAGGAAGCTATACGGTAACAATTATTTCAAAAAGTATTTCAGGAGAGGAAACGACATCTACCTATCCTTTGCAGGTGACCTACAGGGCGCCGGAAAATATCAACGTAACTACTACTACAAAAGTTCACGACCTGACGGTTAAAGCTGATGCACTCTACGCCGCGTCTTATCTTGTTTATTTTGGAGATGTAGCCAATGAAACCGGAACTCCTCTTGCTGCCGGGGCTGCGGTTACCCATTCTTATGCAGCAGCCGGAAATTATAATGTAAAAGTGGTTGCTTTAAGTGGCGGCGCAGCTAAGTCAGATAAAACGGTTCCTGTTACGATTTATAATCCGTTTGGGTTGCCAATCACTTTTGATGACCCATTTAAAAATGATTTCTTCGGCACATTTGGGACAAACCAGCAATTCCAAATCGGTGCCGCTAATCCTAACATATCCGGCTTAAATATGAGTGCCAAAGTTGGCAAATTTACACGTGGACTTGAAGGCTGGAGCGGAACTTATAGCCCACTCGACGCCCGGATTGATATGGCAGTAGGTAAGAAGATCAAAGTGCTGGTTTATAATCCGGACCCGGCAATGATTGGGGCAAAACTAAATGTAGAACTTGAAAATGGAAGTACGATAAAAAATGGAGTAGCGGTACTAAAAGTTCCTCTTACCACATCAGGTCAATGGGAAGAACTGACCTTTGATTATGGAACGCTTTCAGGCATTCCTGCAGGTGAAAATTTCGGCCAGCTTGTTTTACGTTTTAATGATGCTGTCGACGGCTCGGGAACCGGCGGACTAGGCACTGTTATTTATCTTGATAATTTTAGATTAACCAATTAAAAAAGCTTTTATGAAACATTCTTTAAAATATTTTCTCTATTCGCTTATTTTCCTCACAGCAGTAAGCAGCTGTACGAAAGATAAATACAACATGGGCGTCCTTACAGCTCCAACTGATGTTGTCATTAATACAACTATTGTTGGGCAGGATGCAACTCATCCGGATGGAGATGGGTCAGGCGATGTAATCATCAGTCTTACTGGCAAAAATGTACTTGCTTACAAAATTGATTACAATGCAGCTGATGGTATTCAGCTCGATTTTCTGCCCAAAAGCACGGTTACTAAAAAATATACAACTATCGGTTTAAATACCTATAGAATTACGGTCGTAGCTTATGGGGCGGGCGCCAGCGCGACTACTGTTACAAAAGAAATTAAACTAAGAAGTGATTTTACTCCTGATCCGAAAATTGTGACAGATCTGACAGGAACTGGCTCTAAGACCTGGAGCGTGAATAAAGATATTCCTGGTCATTTTGGCGTTGGTCCGTGGGATCCAAAATCTGTTACCCCGGCATGGTGGTCTGCAGCAAAGGACGAGAAAGTAGGATGCTGTAATTGTTTTTACACAGCCAGTTTTACTTTTACTAAAAATACCGATGGCACTTTTAAACTTACTATTGCCAGCCCGGATGGAGCCTTTACCAAAACAGGCACTTTAGCCGGTGGCCTTCCGGGAATTCCTGCATCAGGGGCGGAAGGATGTTATAACTACGCCGGAGGAAGTTCATCTTTTTCTTTTGTTCCTTCGAGCTCCGGAGTTGATGCTGGCGCACCTTCTACTAAAACAGCGATTCAATTAGCAGGAAATAATACTTACATCGGCTATGGAGCAGTATTAAAGGAATACGAAATTCTGTCAATCACAGATACCAGCCTTTATTTGAGAGTTCAAGGTACTGAGACAGGAAACGCCTGGTATATAAAACTAAAAGCTAATTAAGTTAAATGAAAAGCCTTTTTGATTCTACTTCCAAAAAGGCTTTTTATTTCTTTTACATGAACGCAAAATGTATAATATACTTCGTACCTTTTGTTTGATAATGGTTTGAAACACTTTCAGCAAAAGAACAAATACCGTAGAATCGTATTTCTGTAATAAATGGTAAGGCAGACAAGCTTTTGCAATGTGGCAATCTTTGGTTATTTCTAATCTGCTCAAAAAGCGTTATTCAATTTAGTAATACTATGAAACATTTACAAACTAAATATCCTCACCTCGTTTTGCTACTGTTAACCTGCTGCCTGCTTTCCTGCAAGAAGTCTGGGGCAGATAAGCCGGAAGTGGTAGTACCTTCTATAAAAGTGACAGGTGCTTCACAAGCACGTGGAACTACTGAAAGCGTAATGCACGTTCAGTTTTCATTAAACAAAACCACAACAGTTCCGGTTTCCGTAGATTATACATTACAAGATGGAACTGCTGTTTCAGGGAAAGATTATGTAGCAGCATCCGGTACAGTTACGATTCCGGAAAACAAAACAATGGCTGATGTAAGTATTACCATCAAAGGTGATCCGACCAATACACGTGGAACGAACCTTACATTCAAAATAGCCTTGTCAAATCCCAAAAACTGTACAATTGGCGTCAGCTCGGCCGACGCGACAATTATTACGGAAGACGGAACCAATCTTACAACTGACAATTCTGGTTACACAACGCCCATTGCATATCCTGGCTATAAGCTTTTGTGGAGCGATGAATTTTCAGGAAATAAAGTTGACGAAACCGCCTGGAATTTTGAAATCGGCAATGGAGATAATGGCTGGGGAAATCATGAACTGGAATATTATACCAACAGTCCTAAAAATGTTTTTGTTTCAAATGGTAATTTGATCATAGAAGCCCGTAAAGAAGCCATCAGTGGATTTAATTATTCTTCAGCACGTATGACTACCCAAAATAAAAAGGCTTTTACTTTTGGCAGAATTGATATCAGGGCAAAACTTCCTGTAGCCCAAGGAATGTGGCCGGCCTTGTGGATGCTTGGCTCCAATATCTCCACTGTATCGTGGCCGGCATGCGGCGAAATTGATATTATGGAATTGATTGGAACTGATCCAAAGACTACTCACAGCACACTCCATTGGGGCGCATCTATACAATCGCATGCTTCGAAGGGCGCAGCATATACTTTATCATCCGGAGATTTTTCACAACAATTTCATGTCTTTAGCGCCGTTTGGGTAAAAGACTCTATCAGATTTTTAGTGGATGATCAGTTATATTTAACTGTTTCCAAAACAGATGTTGGCACAGCCAATTATCCCTTTAATGACCCACAGTTTTTTATTTTCAATGTAGCAGTGGGAGGCGATTGGCCGGGACCTCCGGACAACAGCACTTCTTTTCCTCAAAGAATGTTTGTCGATTATGTAAGAGTTTTCCAATGATCGTTTTTAATTTTTCAATAAACCACTCCTTATGTTTCTCCAAAAGGCACATTTAAATTACTTACTTCTTATCGCCATTTCTTTTTATCTCAATTCCTGTTCCTCTTCAAAAAAAACAAGTGATAGCAACCAATGGAAACTTACATGGAGTGATGAATTTAATTATACCGGCTTGCCCGACAGTAACAAGTGGACCTATGATGTAGGCGGAAATGGGTGGGGAAATAATGAGCTTGAGTATTACACAAATGCTTCTTTGGCAAATGCACACGTCAATAATGGCACCTTAAAAATAACGGCCATTCACGAAGATAAAGCTGGCCGTAACTATACTTCGGCCAGGCTGGTCACAAAGGGAAAACAAGATTTCACATATGGCAAAATTGAAATTCGCGCCAAGCTTCCGGCAGGAAGAGGTTTGTGGCCTGCAATCTGGATGCTGGGAGCAGATGCGGCAAAAGTAGGTTGGCCGTTATGTGGTGAGATAGATATCATGGAACATGTAGGCTATGAAAAAGATTCTGTTTTAGGAACCATTCATACCAAAGCATATAACCATATTCTTGGAACACAAAAAAGCAAAAAGACGTACATTGAAAATCCATACAGTGAATTTCATCTTTTTTCTATAGAATGGACACCGGAAAAAATCGACTTTTTTGTCGATAATAAATTATATAACCATTTCGAAAATGAACACAAAACGGTGGCAGAATGGCCTTTTGACAAACCTTTCTTTTTAATCATGAACATTGCAGTCGGTGGAGGTCTTGGAGGCAAAATGGGAATCGACGAAACTGCTTTTCCTGCTTTACTTGAAGTGGATTATGTAAGAGTGTATAGTCGAAAATAAATGATGTATTTGCCTGTTAATTTTTAAAAACTGAATGCATGAAAACGATGAATGAAATTACAAAAAGAGGAAAACGTTTTTTTATTTTAGGAATCCTGGCCCTGCTTTTCATAAATTGTAATCATGAAAAAACACCTGATCCTACACCTCCGGCTCCTCCTGTAAATCCACCTGCGAAAAACGAAGTGGACTTCTGGCTTACAAATGGGGATGAAAGTGTGAAGCTGCAAAAACAGAATACCATTTTGGCTTTTGGAACCAATGCGAATCAATATCCGACAATTGAGGTAGATGAAAAAGTTACCAACCAAACGATAGATGGTTTTGGTTACACACTTACCGGTGGAAGTGCAGAAGTAATTAATTCCCTTGCCACAGCAGTAAAACAGCCTTTGTTGCAGGAATTATTTGGCACCGGAGAAAATGCAATCAGCATCAGTTATTTGCGAATCAGTATCGGCGCTTCCGATTTAAATGAATCACCATTTACTTATGATGATATACCATCGGGACAATCAGATGTGCATCTGAATAATTTCAGCCTCACTCCTGATATGACTAATGTAATTCCTTTACTCAAAGAAATCCTGGCTATTAATCCCAATATTAAAATCTTAGGTTCGCCATGGTCAGCGCCTGTTTGGATGAAAGATAATAACAGTTTTGTCGGTGGAAGTTTACAACCACAATATTATGAAGCTTATGCTCAATATTTTGTAAAATACATTCAACAAATGAAGGCACAGGGAATCACCATTGATGCCATCACTCCGCAAAACGAACCGCTAAATCCGGCGAATAATCCGAGTATGTATATGACTGCTGCACAAGAGGCAGATTTCATTAAAAACCATTTGGGGCCAGCATTTAAAAATGCGAACATAAATAGCAAAATTATCATTTACGATCATAATTGCGATAAACCTGATTACCCCATTTCCATTTTAAATGATGCAGACGCGAGGCCGTTTATTAATGGTTCTGCTTTCCATTTATACGGAGGCGACATCAGCGCTCTTTCAACGGTTCACGCTGCTTATCCTGATAAAGATTTATACTTTACAGAACAATGGACCGCAGCGAATGGAAGTTTTGCAGGCGATTTGAAATGGCATGTAAAGAATGTGATTATTGGTTCTATGCTCAACTGGAGCAAAAATGCACTTGAATGGAACCTGGCGAATAATGGCTACTATGGCCCTCACACAACTGGTGGTTGCGATGCTTGTAAAGGGGCGATCACTGTTGTAAGCAGCAGCTCTTTTAACCGGAATGTAAGCTATTATATTATCGCTCATGTTTCCAAATTTGTTCCCGCAGGTTCTGTTAGAATTTCCAGTTCTATCACAGGTAATTTAAGCAATGCCGCATTTAAAACGCCTGCAGGAAAAAAAGTATTGATTGTGGAAAACTACGGTGACACAAAAAGTAATTTTAATATTAAATTTAATGGCAAGTGGATAACCACTTCATTAAATGGTGGAAGTGTTGGAACATTTGTCTGGTAAT
>JAHEZB010000129.1 GCA_023251285.1 Chitinophagaceae bacterium
ATAATAATATCAGTAACTACATAGCAAGCAATGTTTATAATTGGGATGGGGATACTTTAAAATAATATTTGGAGTGTGTGGGATCACGCCGTGGCGTGTTCATTTTTCATTCCAAATTATAATAATTCATTTTTCATTCTAATGCGCCATGGCGTGTTCATTTTTCATTCCAAATTATAATAATTCATTTTTCATTCTATGAACGCGCCGTGGCGCGATCCTACGTAAATAATATTTATTACGTAACTTTAAAAAAAATCAGCGATGAAAACAAAGTTAACTTTAAACGTGGATGATAAAATAGTAGCACGTGCGAAAAGAGCCAGCGCGAAAAGAAAAGTAAGCCTTTCCTCTGTAGTGGAAGACTATTTGGACAAATTTTCTGAAAAGGCTTTATCACAAAAAGCTAAAACGAAAGAGCCATCTCTTTTAGAACGGATCAGAAAATATACAAAGAATGCAAAACCACTTCCGGAAAACTATGACTATAAAAAAGTGTGGCATGACCATTTAGATGAGAAATATGGTAAATAAAATTTTTTTGGACATCAATATCGTTATTGATTACGTTGAAGAAAGGCCGAATGAACTGGATGCAATAAAAGAGATAATATATCTTGCGCAACTTCAAAAGTTTGAAATATTTATCTCTGAAAGTGTTATTGCTACCAGTATTTATCTGTTGAAAAAACAAAATATCGATGCACTGTCAGTATTAAGGGAAATTTGTAAAATTGCCGGTGTGGTTCCTTTCTCAAAAGATGTCCTCTATTATCCAATCGAAAAATATAAAGATACAGAAGATGGGCTTTTATATTTCCTCGCATACAAAACAAAAATGAATTATTTCATTAGCAGAAATGTAAAAGATTTCACTTTTGTTTTTCCCTCTTTACCAGTAATGAGTCCAACGAATTTTTTAAAAGAAATTTACTTTAATGATATTCCGTAGTAAAGCCCCATTGCGCATCGGCCTTGCAGGTGGTGGAACCGATGTAAGTCCTTACAGCGACCAGTTTGGCGGTGCGATTCTAAACGCAACGGTTTCGCTTTTTGCCTACGCAAATATTGAACCGCTTGAAGAACATAAAATAATTGTTGAGGCATTGGACAGAAAAGAGCAACAGCAATTTGAATGGTCTGAACAATTACCAATCGATGGAACCCTGGATCTGCTAAAAGGCGTTTACAATCGTATTTATAAAGATTACCAATTGCCTGAAAAAGGTTTTAGGCTCTCTACTTTTGTGGATGCTCCTGCAGGCTCAGGTTTGGGCACTTCATCTACATTGGTTGTGGCTATTATTGGCGCTTTCGTAGAGTGGCTCAAACTTCCTTTAGGTGATTATGACATTGCACATTATGCCTACCGCATCGAAAGAAATGATCTGAATCTGACCGGAGGAAAACAAGATCAATATGCAGCAATGTTTGGCGGGGTGAATTTTATGGAATTCTATGAAGATGATAAGGTGATTGTAAATCCTTTGAGAATTAAATCCGAATATCTTCATGAACTGGAAAATAACCTGGTTCTTTATTTTACGGCTACGAGCCGCGAAAGCGCCGCCATTATTGACGAACAGGTAAAAAACGTAAATTCAAAAAATGAAAAAAGTATTGAAGCGATGCACCAGTTAAAGGAACAGGCGCGAAGGATGAAAGAAGCTTTACTGAAAGGAAAATTAAATGAATTTGGAGAAATACTTGATTTTGGATTTTTACAGAAGCGCAGAATGGCACACAACATTAGCAACAGCAGGATCGAAGAAATTTATGAAGCTGCAAAAAAAGCAGGCGCTACCGGTGGAAAAATAAGTGGTGCAGGCGGTGGAGGATTTATGACTTTTTACTGCCCGGGCAATTCACGTCATGCGGTGATCGAAGCGTTAAAAACATTTGGTGGAGAAGTAAAAAATTATACGTTCACAAAGTATGGGTTGACCACGTGGTGTGCATGAAGGAGGGATATAATAACAAATGTAAATAAGGGAATGACTAAAAGTAAACTGCTGGAAACTCGATATTTCTATGGAAAAACATTAGCTAAAAAACAATCGTAATAATTGGTACAACCAGCTTTACATTATAATTTACCTTTACCGGCAATTAATTAGAAACATTTCAGAGACGTTACAAATCTGATTCTGATGAAACACATATTATATCGTTACAAGGAAAATCACTGCGTGATAACTTATAGTAAATTTCAAATCAAATGGATAAAATAAAAAACATCATCCAATCTTCAATAGACGTAAAAACAAAAACTCTTGACGACGATAAACTATTGCAAACCGTAAGTGACTGTGTAAATGTGATCGTTTCGGCGTTTGAAAAAGGTAATAAAGTTTTGTTTTGCGGCAACGGCGGCAGCGCTTCAGATGCGCAGCATCTTGCCGCAGAATTCAGCGGACGCTTTTATACAGACAGAGATGCTTTACCTGCAGAAGCATTGCATTGTAATACTTCCTACATAACTGCTGTCGCCAATGATTACAGTTATGACGTCATTTATTCCAGGATATTAAAAGGCATCGGAAATGAAGGAGATGTGTTGGTCGGATTAAGCACATCTGGCAACAGCAAAAACATTGTAAAAGCATTTGAAATGGCGAGGGAAAAACGAATGACCACTATTGCATTTACCGGATCTACAGGAGGAAAATTAAAACAGCTGGCCGATTTCCTGATAAACATTCCTTCAGATGATACACCAAGGATCCAGGAAAGCCACATCACTCTCGGCCACATTATTTGCCAGATGGTAGAAGAAATTTATTTTGCAGAAAACAATGATTAAAGAAGCAATTATTCTTGCCGGCGGATTGGGAACCAGGTTGCAGCCGGTTGTTCCTGATGTGCCAAAATGCATGGCGCCCGTAGCCGGAAAACCTTTTCTCCATTATGTTTTAGACTTCTTACAAAAAAGCGACGTGGAACATTTTGTAATCAGTGTTGGATACCTGCATGAAATGATCGAAGAATATTTATCCAAAAATTATGGGCAATTAAATTATACGCTTTCTTTAGAAAATGAACCTTTAGGCACAGGCGGAGCCATTAGATTAGCGGTTGATAAATGTTTAGAAAAAAACGTTCTGATCTGTAATGGTGATACGCTTTATAAAATTGACGTCTCTGCATTAAGTAAATTGCACGAACAAACAAATGCGGCCTGTACATTGAGTTTGAAGCCTATGCATTATTTCGACCGTTATGGAGCCGTTGAATTAAATGAAGATCATTCGATAAAATCATTTAAGGAAAAACAATATTATACTTCAGGATTGATCAACGGAGGCGTATATGCATTAAACCGTGAAAAATTTTCAAATGAAAAACTTCCCGGGAAATTTTCTTTTGAAAAAGATTACTTGGAAAAGACCGTAAAAAATAACGATCATGAAAAACCAAAATTGTATGGAATTATGCAGGACGATTATTTCATAGACATCGGCATTCCGGAAGACTATGAAAGGGCCCAGAAGGAATTATTGACCGATTGAATTAAAATCTTTAAATTATAGTCGCAGCACAACAGCCACAAATTCACCATTGACAACTCACCACTCAAGTGAAAAATTTCAATCTGAAAAATATCGACTCATCATGGACGCTCTTCATA
This sequence comes from Chitinophagaceae bacterium, assembly GCA_023251285.1. Classification (GTDB taxonomy): domain Bacteria; phylum Bacteroidota; class Bacteroidia; order Chitinophagales; family Chitinophagaceae; genus Ginsengibacter. The sequence continues at coordinate 3,629 of JAHEZB010000129.1, forward strand.
GATCGCGATGGCGTAGTAAATGAAGAAAAACACGAAGATTATATTCACACATGGAATGAATTTCAATTTTATGGAGGCGTAAAAGAAGCATTTAAAATATTCAATGAAACATTTGGAATCATTGTAATGATCACCAACCAGAGAGGTGTTGCAAAAGGACTAACGAAAGCCGAAGACCTGCAAATAATTCATGAGAATATGTTACAGGAAATAAAAGACGCTGGGGGAAGGATCGATGAAATTTATGTATGCACCGAAATGGAAAGTGAAAACCGCAAACCGAATGCAGGTATGGGTTTGCAGGCAATAAAAGATTTCCCAAGAATTGACCTATCCAAAAGCATTATGATAGGAAACACTTTGAGTGACATGAAATTTGGAAGAAACCTCGGCGTGACCATCAATATTTTTCTTCCCACGACACGAAAAGATGTAGCATTGGATGACGAAGATATTGATCTTGTTTTTAATGATCTTATTTCTGCTGCAAAAGCATTATAGGTTAGTTAAATATCTTCGGTTAACAATAAATTAAATCAATAAAAGTTTTCTTTGTCCAAATCTTTTTAATGAATAAATTCTTTGTTTTTTTAGCTTTAATTTTCATGATTACCAATAGTTGTTTTGCACAGCGCATTACAACATCTGACAGAAAAATATTGCAAAAAAAAGAAGATTCCCTGAAAACTTTTGCCGCTCAGATTCTGCAGGGAAGAAACCCTGAAGACCGCTTTACTGCCGACAGCCAGTTTACGAAAACGTTCGTACGTGCTTTGCAAATTAAAAACTCATTTTATTATCCTTTTGATTCTTTGGAAACAATTGCCAAGGTAGTTCCAAAGGATTCCACATTCAAAATATTCACTTGGCAACTTCCAATAAGTGCCGATGTAATCCGGCAGCACGGGGCAATACAAATGAAAACAGCGGATGGTTCCTTAAAACTTTTTCCATTATTAGACAAGAGCGATCTGATCAATAATATCGATGACACGATCACGAGCAACGTCGCCTGGATTGGCGCCTTGTACTATAGAGTCATTGAAGAAAAATCTTTTGGAAACAATGTTTATACATTGCTTGGCTTTGATGACAACAACATTAACAGTGACAGAAAAATTATTGAAGTGCTCACTTTTGAGGATGGCAAACCCGTTTTCGGTGGTCCTTTTTTTAGTTTCCCCGACAACAGTCTAAATAAAAAGTCCATTGCCAGGTATGTAATGGAATATAAAAAAAATGCCGGGCCACGTCTTACTTTTGACACCGACATGAACATGATCATATATGAGCATTTAATTTCTGAAACCGGCGAAGTTCAAAAAAAATATACTTACATTCCTGATGGAGATTATGAAGGATTGGAATGGAAAAACGGGAAATGGGTGCACATAGTAAAAGTATTTAATCAAGTGACTCCGGAAGGACAGGAACCGGTTCCGAATCCAATACTTGACAATAAAGGAAACATTGACGAATCTAAGCTAAGCAAGAGACTGCCCGAGGACCAGGAGGAAAATGACAACCCGGTTTTACAAACTCCTCCTTCAAAAAATAAGAAGAAAAAATAACAGCCCTAAACAGAATTCACAGTATTTGTTCATTTGCTGTACAGTTTCGCATCTTCTTCTTTATATATAAATTCATTCTACAAAAATCATTTTTATGTGGAATCATCTCAACACTTAAAAAAAAGTCATAGCTTCTAAAAACAATTATATAATCAAAAGCGCCAAACCGTTTTTAAAAGAGTTTCAACGCACAGTGAATTTTAATTTAGTTAATTAAATTAAGTTTCGTGTCTTCATTCTTTTTTCGGAATAGTTTTTTCTTTCCCTAAGATATTTAATCAAATCAATTTTTTATGGAAAATAATAATAATAATAGAAGTCACCGTTATCGCGATGACGACCGTTCTTCATCGAATGAAAGAAACTATGATAACAATTGGGACCGCACCTACAACAGGAGTTCCGACGATTGGCGGGATAATGATTATGAAAACCGGAACGTGTATTCCAGCGATCATGAAAGAGATTATTGGAAAAACCGCAATTCACAATTAAATGATCTGAATTGGAATACAAACAGGAATTATAACAGGGATTATAATAACGATTATAATCGCAACTATAACAACGACAGCAACCGGTATTATAGCGATTATAACCGGAATTATAACAATGATTATAACCGCAATAATGATTATAATCGAAGCAATTACAGGAGTGATACTTGGCGCAACAACAACAATGATAATTGGCGCAACAACAGTGGCACTGATACCAATCGTTACAGGAACGAAGGCTGGCGCGATAATAACAGGAATGAAGACCGCGATTGGTGGGATAGAACAAAAGATGAAGTTGCGTCATGGTTTGGTGATGATGATGCCCAACGACGCCGCGAGCGTGATGAAAGAGAGCAAGGTAAACATCGTGGCAAAGGCCCAAAAAATTATACCCGTTCCCAGGAACGAATCAAAGAAGATGTGTCTGACAAACTATGTGACGACTCATTTTTAGACGCTTCTGAAATTGAAGTTGAGGTAAATGGAAATGAAGTTACCCTCACCGGCCAGGTTGATTCACGGTATTCAAAACACCGGGCCGAAGATCTTGCAGAAGATGTAACCGGCGTATCACACGTTCAAAATAATTTGCGCGTTAAAGAAACTACACCCCAGGAAAACCGGGATAACCCGAAATACAATCCTGTAACTTCTGCGAGCGCAAATGCTCCAAAAAACAAGAAAGAAACAACAAAAGTATAATTGGTTTTTTAAATGTGAATACAGGAGTGAAACGCAGCGGATTTATTTTCGCTGCGTTTATTTTTATACGCTGATTTTTTATGGTAAACAAAGAAATATGCTAAATTCATCTTTTCAAAGCCTGTTCTTTACAGCAAAGGAAGAAATAAAT
>JAHEZB010000130.1 GCA_023251285.1 Chitinophagaceae bacterium
ATAAAAAAGTATTTAGCATTTCAAATATAAAAAATGAAAATCTTCTTTTACTAATTTACTTATTCACATCAGATAAAAAATGTTAAAAACTTTATAGCGATAAGCGGTAATCTTCTGTACAGGACAGACTGTAAACTTTGCACTAAAATCCTCGATCATAGATTTTCCATCAACTTTCGGTGGATGCATCATCATTCCGGTTCGATGCAATTTTTTTGCAACTGTTGATTTATTTTTAATACTTTCGATAAACAAAAATTTCCATCATGAAAAAAAGTTTCGTCATTATTGTTGCTTGTTTAATAAGTGTTTTTGTTTTCCAGGCCTTTACTACTTCATACCAGCCAAGGTTTACCAATTTACAGATTCTTCCTAAAAATATTTCCGAAGATGGCCTTGACAGTGTAATGCATCATTTCACTGCATCTCTCGGCGTAAAATGTAATTATTGCCATGTAAGAAATGATGATACCAGGAAAATGGATTTTGCAAAAGATGACAAGCCCGAAAAACAAATAGCACGAAAGATGATGCTGATGACAATTGATATTAATAAAAATCATTTTCAACAAATAGAAGAAAGTATGAAGGACGGAATGGCGCTGCCAACAACTGATACATCTTCAGTGAGCTATATGCTGAAATATGTTACTTGTTATACTTGCCATCATGGTGATCCGCATCCTGAAAACAAGCCACCTAAAAAAATGGAGAACCAACCTCCAATGCCGCCTGCAAACAGTGGAAATAATCCTGCCCCAACCCCAAATAATGGCAAAAAGTTAAATTGATTTCGAAGAGAGATCAGGACTTTTTTTTAACAAAATATACCGGCAATTTATTTACTGAATGCACCGTTGTTTCAAAATACACATCTAAACGCGTGCTTTCCAAGTGATTTCCGGCGTGTTATTTTTCATGCCGGTATAACGAGCTAACATAAAAAGATAGTCACTAAGGCGATTGATATATTTTATGATTAGCGGATTTACCTCCGTGTCGCTTTCCATCAAATTTACACAACACCTTTCCGCTCGCCTGCATACGCAACGGGCGACATGCATAAAAGAAACCGAGGGAGAGCCGCCAGGCAAAATAAAATTTTTCATTACAGGAAGTTCTTTGTCCATTTCGTCCATTTCCTTTTCCAGTAATTGAACATCGCTTTCATGAAGATCAGGAATCGGCATATTTATTTTTTTATCCGGATCACAGGCGAGCTCTGAACCAATGGTAAATAACCGGTCCTGTATTTCTTTCAGAATATCTTTTGCATGCTCGTCATTGCAAAAATCCGACACCAACCCGATGTGAGAATTTAATTCATCCACTGTGCCATAAGCCTCAATGCGCGGATTACTTTTTAAAACTTTTGTTCCGCCGATAAGGCTTGTCTTTCCTGAGTCCCCGGTTTTCGTGTAAATTTTCATTGCCATAGTTGTATCAGTTTATTTTGGGAAATTCTTTTTTGTTTTATAAAAGTAAAGGAAAATGGGTGGATGCAATTAAATTGAATTTTGATTTCTACACCCGTTTCTGCGACGTCTCAAACGAAATATAAAGCTGTTAAATTCCCTTTTTTTCAAAAACAGATACTTAACTTTAAAGTGAAACAACTGATATTTTTAACTGAGAAAAAATTTTAAAATAAAATCAATGAACAATAATCCTCAAATCGTACTACGCCAGACTGAGCTCGACGACCTTGAATTCTTCTTTCAATTTCAGCTGGACAAAGAAGCGATCTATTTAGCAGCATTCACGCCGAAAGATCCGTCAGACAAACCAGCATATTTAACCAAATATTCCAGGTTGTTGAATGAGCCAACAGTAAATATGCGCACCATTTTATTCGACAACAAAATCGCAGGAAGTATTTCGAAGTTTGAGATGGAAGGTCATGCAGAAATCACCTACTGGCTTGATAAAGATTCTTGGGGTAAAGGCGTTGGAACCACTGCGCTTAGAAACTTTCTGACTTTTGAAAAGATGAGGCCCATTTTTGGAAGGGTAGCATTCGACAATTACGGCTCACAAAGAGTTTTAGAGAAATGTGGCTTTGTAAAGATCGGTAAAGACAAAGGTTTTGCAAATGGTCGGGGAAGAGAAATAGAGGAATTCATTTATAAATTGACTTGAGGATTTGAAATTGTTCTTTTCGTAACGCAACACCGGGATTAAATTTCATTCCAAAATTGCGGACTATGATGCAGAACTAAAATCATCTTATGGAAAAGCAAATACAGGATTTATTTAAAAAAGCATATGCAGCGTTCAATGCGAGAGAGATTGATACGGCACTTTCCACAATGCATTCCAATGTTGAATGGCCAAAAGCATTTGAAGGGGGATATGTAAGCGGACATGATGAAATAAGAACATATTGGACGCGACAATGGACAGAAATAAATCCGACTGTTGAACCGGTTGCATTTAATAAAAGGCAGAACGGATCTTTTGAAATTATTGTTCACCAGGTTGTAAAGGACCTGCAAGATAAACTGGTGTTTGATGGAATAGTAAAGCACATTTACACTTTACAAGACGGTTTATTGAGGAGAATGCAAATCGAGCTACATAGACTGTGGAGTTAACCAGTCGTTACCATTTTCTTTTCATTCAAACGATCGCTTTCGATAACGCCATCTCTTAAACGGATAATGCGGTGCGCATATTCGGCGATATCTTCTTCGTGGGTTACTAAAATCACCGTGTTTCCATCAGCTTGTATTTTGTCAAAGATATTCATGATCTCGACGGAAGTTTTGGAATCAAGATTTCCGGTTGGTTCGTCTGCAAGAATGATCGAAGGATTATTAACCAAAGCGCGCGCAATCGCCACACGCTGGTTTTGTCCACCCGAAAGCTCATTGGGTTTGTGATGGCTTCTGTCTGCCAGACCCACTTTATCAAGCATTTCGAGCGATAATTCCGTTCTTGTTTTTTTAGTAGTTCCGTTATAAATCAGCGGAAGGGCTACGTTTTCCGCGGCAGTCAAACGGGGTAATAAATTAAATTGTTGGAATACAAAGCCGATCTCTTTATTACGCACATCTGCCAGATCATCATCCTGCATCTTACTCACATCTTCCCCATTCAAAATATACCGGCCGGCAGTGGGAGAGTCCAGGCAACCGAGAATGTTCATCAGGGTCGATTTTCCACTTCCACTCGGGCCCATCAGCGCAACGTATTCATTTTTCAATATTTCCAAAGAAATTCCTTTAAGCACTTTTAATTCCTGCTTTCCGAGGAAATAGCTTTTTTGAATATTTTCTAATTTTATGATCGACGACATATATTTTAGTTCTGAGTTGGATGTTGTATTTTTTTACATTTACACATTTTCGCCTTATTTCTTTATCACCTTTGGCACTTTAAAAAATTTGCCGCCATGCAAAGGCGCATTTTTGAAAACATCTTTCCGGCTTATTTCTCCTTTTACTGTATCGGTTCTAAATACATTTATATTATCACTCATGTGCAATAACGGCGCTACGTTGCTTGTATCCAGTTCGTTTAATTTATCAATGAAACCAATCATTTTTTCCAGGTCAGTTTTAATGACCTCTTTTTCTTCATCAGTAAATTCGAGACGGGAAAGATGAGCCAGTTTTTCTATTAAAGCATCATTTACAATCATTGGGCAAATATAATCACATTATTGTTTTATCATTTATCGCTTGTAGCTGCATTTATTCCGTTTGTCATTTTTTATAAAACGAAAAGCCTGTCTCGCAGGAAAGAAAGTAAAAAATACGTTCGTACAAAAAAGGCTTTTCCTGATTACCGCAACGGAATTGGCTTTGGACAGAAAATCTTTGTTTTTTTATGGAAAACAAAGTTGCGCAGATAAAACTTTCTTTAGGTTCTATTTCTTAGTTTTGACGCTAATCTTTTAACTGTCTTATGAATAAAAGAAAAAGCATCCTTCTGGTTTTCATTACGCTTACGATTGCTGTTATTTTTCACCTAATTGATATCTATAATTTCAACAGCCTTTCTCCTTTGTTTTTAAGAGTGCTCAGATGGATTTTCATTGGTTCATTAATTCTTTTCGCTCTTTATAAACGCACCCTTACCACCTGGATTCTGGTGAGTATGGCCATTGGAGTTGAGATTGGTTTGGATTTTCCGGAAGTGGCAAAAGATTTAAAAGTACTGAGCCAGATATTTTTGCGCCTGGTAAAAACAATCATTGCGCCTATTCTTTTTTCTACCCTGGTTGTTGGCATTGCCGGTCATTCAGATTTGAAACAAGTGGGCAGAATGGGATGGAAATCCATTGTATATTTTGAAGTGGTAACAACGGTCGCGCTGATCATCGGGCTTGTTGCCATCAATATTTCTCATGCTGGTGTTGGAATCCATATTCCGCCAGGTTTTCATGAAGAACTGCCGCCTTCAGTTCCGCAAACATGGCAGGATGTTTTGCTGCACATTTTCCCTGAAAATATTATTAAATCGATGTATAACGGCGACGTTTTGCCGATTGTGGTTTTCAGTGTCATCTTTGGGATCGGATTGGCGATGGTAAAAGAAGAAAAACGGAAGCCGATGCTGAATTTTTCAGAAAGCCTTGCAGAAGCGATGTTCAAATTTACCAATATCATCATGCATTTTGCACCGTTTGGAGTGGGAGCTGCAATTGCAGTTACAGTCGGTCATTTAGGTCTTGATATTCTCTTTTCGCTGGTAAAATTGTTGCTGACATTATATGCTTCTTTGGTTGTATTTGTTGGCGTGGTATTAATGTCTATTGCTTATTTTCTCCGGATTCCCATCAGGCAATTTATCAAAGCTGTTTCCGAGCCTGTTGCTATTGCTTTTGCCACTACCAGCTCAGAATCTGCATTGCCCATCGCAATGGAAAACATGGAGAAATTTGGAGTGCCCAGAAAAATTGTATCGTTTGTATTACCGACGGGATATACGTTTAATCTTGATGGAACTACTTTGTATCTATCGCTTGCAAGCGTGTTTGTAGCCCAGGCAGCCGGGATGCACATGCCATTTAGCACGCAACTGATCATGGGGCTTACGTTGATGCTTACCAGCAAAGGCGTAGCCGGCGTTCCTCGCGCGTCTTTGGTTATTTTACTGGGAACAGTTTCTTCGTTCGGATTGCCATTGTGGCCTGTTATGGCGATTCTCGGTATTGATGAATTAATGGATATGGCGCGCACTTCTGTAAATGTGATTGGAAATACTTTGGCCAGTTGCGTAATTGCAAAGTGGGAGGGAGAATTTGACCAGCAAAAAGCACTTGCGTATGTACCGGAATAAATGATTTCCATTTTCGTTAAGAATTTTTGTTGTTTCTTTATCAGAATTTATCCCTTCAGGATTTCAAAAAAATTAATCATAAAAATTATCGTAAGTGGACTTGTTGTACATTCTGGGAATCACCATAAAAGAACTATTGAATCCGCAGTTTTATATCGAACATGGTGGTTTGTGGATGATCATTTTTATTGTTTTTGCCGAAACAGGTTTATTTGCCGGTTTTTTCTTACCTGGGGATGCTTTACTTTTTGTGACGGGCATTTACAGCGATCAAATCGTAACTGCTGCTTTGTTTCCCTCCCACAATGAATGGCTTGATTTAGGCATTCTGTGGCTGTTGATTACAGCCGCCGGAGTAATAGGAAATTTTGTTGGCTATTGGTTCGGCAGAAAAAGCGGCCCTTTTTTATACGAGCGAAAGGACTCTTTTTTCTTCAAAAAAAAGCATTTGATGCAGGCGCATGATTTTTATGAAAGAAATGGCGGTGGTGCAATTATTATCGCGAGATTTGTACCTTTTGTCAGAACCTTCGCGCCGATAGTTGCCGGCATCGTAAAAATGGACCGGAAAAAGTTTGCGTATTATAATTTCGTTGGTTGCGTTCTTTGGGTAGGCAGCATGTTACTTGGCGGCCACTTTTTACAGAGGTTTATCATGAAAGAATTTGATTTCGATCTAAAAGAGCATCTTGAAGTAATCGTGATTGGAATTATCGTGGTAACTACCTTTCCGGTCATATGGAAAGTTTTGATGCCCAAAAAGAAACCGAAGCCTGCAGGTAATTAAGAATCTGTGATATTTGTTGTTTTGCTGTCAGCTTGTTTATATCATTTGTTGTAAAGAATTTTGCTAAAAATAAAAAATTCATTTATTGAATTTTAAAAAGATTTATAATAAAATCTGGGACCCTTCTTCCTCCGAAACAGAAAGCAATGATCTGAAATTTCTCATCATTCGTTTTTCTTCTATAGGTGATATTGTGTTAACCACGCCCGTGATACGGTGTTTGAGAAAAAAATACCCGCAGGCAACCATTCATTATCTCACTAAAAAAAAATTTGCCGGAATAGTTCTGTCTAATCCATACCTGGATAAAGTTCTTTTACTGGAAGATAATTTTAATAAAACGGTTGAAGAAATAGAAAATGAAGAGTACGATTACATCATTGATCTGCACCATAATGTGCGCACCTTACGGATCAAAAACCTGATTCGCGACATTCCTTTTTATTCTTTTAATAAACTGAATATAAAAAA
>JAHEZB010000131.1 GCA_023251285.1 Chitinophagaceae bacterium
ACGAATCAGGCTGCGTTATAAAAGCTGATTAAAAGATTTATCAATAAAAGTATATTTTTACAGCTTGCTGTTTATTTTATTTCCAGGTTTGTTATTTAAATAATTTTACAAAAAAATAATCCAAATTTTATTTTATTATGCCGGTAAATATTGATCTTTCTGATTCACTCGAGAAAATTCCAGTTGAGATTTTTAAAACCCCTAAAGACGGTTCCCGTTATGTAGCTGAAGTCATCGCTGTATTAATTAGAGAAAAAAATGCCGAAGGCAAAAAAGCAGTCATAGGCCTTGCTACCGGATCTACGCCAAAATCATTGTATGCCGAACTGGTAAGAATGCACAATGAAGAAGGACTGAGTTTTAAAAATGTGATCACTTTTAACCTGGATCAATATTATCCCATGGAAGCCGATGCACTCAATAGTTATCATTATTTCATGCGCAAATATTTATTTGAACAAACAGATATTGATCCGCAGAATTATTTTTTACCCAATGGGATGATTCCAAAAGATAAGATCAAGGAACACTGTGCGAATTATGAAAGAAAAATCGAAGAAGCTGGGGGCATCGATCTGCAAATTTTAGGAATCGGAGTAAATGGCCATATTGGTTTTAATGAACCTGGTTCACCGATGTATTCAAAAACGCGTTTGATTTCTTTAGATAATTCAACGCGGATTGCCAATTCACAGGAATTTGGGAATATGTCTGAAGTGCCGCGCATGGCTATTACTATGGGAATTAGCACTATTATGAAATCGCGCCGGATCATACTAATGGCGTGGGGCAAAACAAAAGCTCCGGTAATTCAAAAAGCAGTAGAAGGCAAGCCAACTGAGGAAATCCCGGCTTCACTTCTTCAGCACCATGATAATTGTTCTTTTGTACTGGATGAATTTGCAGCATCAGATCTCACCAGGTTCAAATCTCCATGGCTCACCGGCGAATGTGAATGGACACCTGGAATTATTAAAAGTGCTGTGGTAAATATGGCGTTGCAATTAAATAAACCGGTTCTCAGTCTTACCGATCACGACTATAACGAAAATGGGTTAAGTGACCTGCTGGTAGAAAAAGGAAATGCTTATGAAATAAACCTTGAAGTGTACTACATGCTTCGTGATTCTATTACCGGCTGGCCAGGTGGAAAGCCAAACGCGATTATGCCAAATCATCCGGAAAGAAGCGAACCATATCCAAAAACCGTATTAATTTTTTCCCCACATCCGGATGATGATATCATCAGCATGGGTGGCACTTTTATGCGTTTACATGATCAAGGCCATAATGTAAATGTGGCTTACCAAACCAGTGGAAACATTGCTGTTACCGATGAATTTGTTACCCGCTTTTTAGATTTTGCAGTAGGTTTCGAAAAAATATTTCACATAGATGATACCATCAGCCGCAAAGTATTTGAAACCGCTTCTAAGTTTTTACATGACAAAAAAACAACGGAGCAGGATAGCCCGGAAATCAGGGAAATAAAAGGATTGATCCGCCGATGTGAAGCGCGCGCCACCTGTAAATATGTTGGGCTAACAGATGGACAGATTCATTTCATGAACCTTCCTTTTTATGAAACAGGAACGATAGAAAAAAAGCCGATGGGGAAAGAAGATGTGGATATAACGGTAAAGCTTATGCGAAAATTAAAACCGCAGTCCATCTTCTGTGCAGGTGACCTCGCTGATCCGCATGGAACACATAAAGTTTGCCTGGATGTGGTTCTTGCCGCACTCGAGGTAATCAGAAATGAACCGGATGGTGAATGGTTAAAAGATTGCTATGTATGGCTTTACAAAGGAGCGTGGGAAGAATGGGATATCAGCGAAATTGAAATGGCTGTACCCATGAGCCCTGAACAGGTTCGCAAGAAACGGTACGGAATTTTTATTCACCAGTCGCAAAAGGATTCTGTTCCTTTCCAGGGAAGTGATGAGCGCGAGTTTTGGCAAAGGGCCGAAGAAAGAAATGCAAATACAGCCGATTTATACGCAAAGCTTGGCCTTACTAAGTACGCCGCTATGGAAGCTTTTGTAAGATTGAAAGATGCGAAAAAAGAATTTGGAGGAGAAGAACTTTAGGAAGCTCCTTTAAGATTTGAGCAAAACAGGCTTTTCAGGAAGACAGAAAAGAATTGACAATATTCCTCTGTTTACTGTAAAATAAGTTTTAAACAAACGGACAATTTGCACACCGCACCTGGCAACTGGCAGGTGCGGTGCTACACTTTTTTTATTTTTTGTTTGTAAAAATAGATGTGCACTATTGCAATATTCTTTCCCAGATACAAAACCGTGAAAATATTATTAGCGAATCTTTAATAAGTTATTTTATACACAATAATGTCCTTCTTTTATACCTTTGCCCGCAAATGAGAAAGCTCCTTGCTTTTATTCTATTAATATCTCACATGAATACGTCCATGTTTTTTCCGCAGGTACCGGAAACAGATGTTTATGATAGCAAGGGCAATCAGGTAGATAATATTACGAGCATCGTTGAATGGGTAAGGGTGAAAACAGGCCTTGACCATACCGCTGACAATGAAAACGACGACAGAGCTCAGAACCTGCACCCGGTTAAAAATCTTCAATACACCTCTGACACATACTTTTCAAAAATTGCTACAGATTATTCCGAACTGGTGAACTTGCATTATGCTGACTATCCAAAATCAAGCATTCTAATGCATTCCTACGACATTATACTACCACCACCAAAGGCGTAAAGCGTTTCGAATCATCGCTTTCGCGACCCTCCTTTTATCATACTTACAAAGGCATTTTTAGATTTAGTGGAAACTTACCACCAGGTAATATTTTCCATTAATCATATTGATTGATTTATTAAATAAAATGAAATGAGGAAAATACTCCTATTCTTAATTTTCATTCTGTGCATCGCATTTTCTCATGCCCAGGATACATCCTTCTTTAAGCAAGACACGTTACAACTTACATTAGCCAACGCCGAAAGTATTTTTCTGAATAATAACCTGGAACTCATTGCCCAGAAGTACAGTATTGACTCTGCAAGAGCAACCGTCATCACTGCTAAATTATATGACAACCCGGATTTTTCTTTTTCAAATGCACTTTATAATTCACAAACCCATCATTTTTTTGATCCGGAAGAATCTGTGCAAGTATCCCAGTTGATAAGGCTCGCAGGTAAAAGAAATAAAGCCATTGAATTAGCAAAGTCAGGAATTAGTATCGCACAATTTCAATTTTATGATCTTTTAAGAACGCTGCGTTTTATGCTACGAAATGACTTCTATAACATTTATTTCTTAGAGCAATCTTCCAAACTTTACCAGATAGAAATAAGCTCTCTTCAAAAATTAGTTCCTGCTTTTGAAGATGAAGTAAAAAAAGGTTATATGGCGCCAGTCGATGCTTTGAGAATTAAGTCTCAGTTGTATACGCTGCAGGCAGAGTATGATAATCTTAGAGTAAATATTGATAATATACAAAATGAAGTAAAAGTTTTGATCCGGGCAAACCCTTCCTCATTTATAGTGCCTGAAGTGCAGCCTTCGGGCTTTAATAATGATTTAGTGGCTCAAAGTAATTACCAGGCACTTGTGGATTCTGCAATTGTAAACCGGCCTGATCTTAAAGGATTAAACGCAAATATTGAATTCAGCAATTACAATTTGAATCTTCAAAAAGCATTTGCAAAACCAGATATTACTATTGGCGTCAGCTACGACAGGCTCGGTAGCTACGTGCAGGATTATAACGCTATTGGTATATCACTTCCGCTTCCGCTTTTCAACAGAAACCAGGGAAATATCCGGAATGCAAAAATACAAACTGAAATAAGCAAAGTGCAATACGAAAACGGTTTGGAAAGGGTAAAAAACGATGTTACCACAAATTATATAACTGCTTTGCGATCAGAAAAATTGCTCCTTGGTTTTGACCCGACTTTTGAAGATAACATGAAAAATCTGATCGAGCAGGTAACAATAAATTTCCAAAAGAAGAACATAACACTACTGCAATTTTTAGATTTCTACGAATCGTATAAGCAAAACGTGCTACAAATGAATCAGCTAAAATTTAATAAAATGAGCGCGTTGGAGCAATTGAATTTTTCTATCGGTAAAATCATTTTTAACCAGTAAACAAACAAATAAAGCCAATCCTTCTTTTTTCATTCTAACATCAATACAATGAACAAACTAAATATATTCTCATTTATAATCGCTTTTATCTTTGTTATGTCCGGCTGCAAAACAGAAAAGAAAACCTCCGACGACAGGCAAAAATTTGTAATCTCAGACTCGTTATTTAAAACCCTGAAAATAGATTCCGTTGTAAAATGCCCTCTGGTAAATGCATTAACCTTCACAGGACAGGTATCTTTCAATGAAGATAATGTAGCGCGGATTTTTCCGATGGTGAGCGGCAATATTACCAATATATCCGTGCAGTTGGGAGATCATGTGAATGCAGGACAGCGGTTGGGCGTGATCAGAAGTAGTGAAATGGCAGGATATGGCAATGACCTGGTCACTTCCGAAACGAACCTGCTGATAGCGCAGAAAAATATGGACGCTGCTAATGACATGTATAAAAGTGGCCTGATGTCTCAGAAGGATTATATAACAGCGCAGCAAATGTATAAACAGGCCCAGTCACAACTAAACAGGTCTAAGGAAGTATTGCAGATAAACGGCGGAAACACCGAGGGAGAGTATGTTGTAAAATCACCGGTTAGCGGTTTTGTAGTTGAAAAACAAGTCAACAACAATATGTCCATCCGCCCGGATAATACCAATGATTTATTCACGATTTCTGATCTGAAAAACGTATGGGTTTTGGCCAATGTTTATGAATCAAACATAAGCCAGGTACATCTGGGCGACAATGTGGACGTAACAACACTTTCTTATCCCGGACGCGTTTTTCATGGAAAAGTAGACAAAGTTTTGAATGTGCTTGATCCAACTAACAAAGTAATGAAGCTTCGGATCGTTTTGCCAAACCCTGATTATGCTTTAAAGCCCGGAATGTTTGCAAGCATTACCGTTATTAATAACACCAATGATGAAACGCTTTGTGTCCCTGCAGGTTCCGTAATATTTGAAAACAGTCAGTATTATGTTTTAGTTTATAAAAGTAACTCTGATGTTCAAATTACTTCTGTGCAGGTAATAGGAACCAATGGAAATAAAACCTACATCTCCGGCGGGGTGAAGGTGGGCGATAGGGTTATCGGCTCGGATGCTGTTATGATTTACAGCGCATTAAATTTTTAAAAAGAAAAAACGAATCAATGTTAAAGCTCCTAAGATCAATCATAGCATTTTCCTTAAAGCGCAAATATTTTATACTATTTGCCACATTAGTTTTATTAATAGGCGGGATTATTACTTTCAAAAATATGCCCATTGAGGCGTATCCGGATGTTACCAATACGGAGGTTTCCATTATCACCCAATGGCCCGGACGGAGCGCTGAAGAAGTAGAAAAGCTCATCACGATTCCAATCGAAATAGCGATGAACCCGGTACAGCGAAAGACAAGCCTGCGGTCAACCACTGTCTTTGGTCTCTCTTATGTAAAATTGATTTTTGAAGATAAGGTAACTGATGAGCAAGCACGAATACAAGTAAATAATTTGTTAGCCAATGCGGATCTTCCTCCAGGAATACAACCGGTTGTGCAACCGCCTACGGGTCCAACCGGCGAAATATACCGGTATTCTTTAAGAAGCAGTTTTCGTGACCAAAGAGAATTAAAAACTCTACAGGACTGGGTTGTGGAACGCCAGTTAAGGTCTGTCCCTGGCGTAGCTGATGTTGTCAGCTTTGGCGGAGAAACAAAAGCATATGAGATACAGGTTGATCCGGGAAAATTAAGCAACCTTGGAATTACCTCTTTAGACGTTTTCAATGCAGTTACCAGAACCAATATTAACATCGGTGGTGATATTATCAATAAAAACAACCAGGCTTATGTAGTGCGTGGCATTGGTCTTTTAAATGATATTAACGAAATTAAAAACATTATCATCGAAAATGTAAATGGCGTTCCTGTTTTAGTAAAAGACGTGGCGGATGTAGAAATTTCAAATCTTCCCAGGCTCGGCCATGTAGGCAGAATGGATGCGATAGATTCTGCTGGAACCAGAGTCACCAGGGATGAACCGGATGTGGTGGAAGCGATAGTTTTAATGCGTAAAGGTGCAAATGCCACCGATGTCATCAATGCGTTGAAACAAAAAGTTGAAAAAATTAACAAGGAAATATTACCCCCTGATACGAAAATGGTTCCCTACTATAACCGGGAAGACTTAATCAACTTCGCAACCGGAACTGTATTGCACAACCTGGTAGAAGGCATTTTGTTGGTTACTTTGATCGTTTCACTTTTTATGTTTAATTGGCGAACTACGTTAATCGTTTCCATCGTAATTCCACTTTCTCTTTTGTTTGCTTTTATTTGTTTACAATTAATGGGCATGTCTGCTAATCTGTTGTCCTTGGGCGCCATTGATTTCGGGATTATCATTGATGGA
>JAHEZB010000132.1 GCA_023251285.1 Chitinophagaceae bacterium
GAAGGAAAATGAAGTTCTTTTTCAATGGGATTAATTTGATGTTTTGAAAAATGAATCGATACAAAAAACTCGTCGGTGAAAATAATGCAATAGTATCGATTTAAGGAAACGCAACCGGTTGAGTGATTTTGCGGGGATGAAATAAGGAATATCACTACTTCGTAATGCATTTTTGCGCCCGCTTTGTCGAGCTACTAAAATGGAAATGTCCGTGTTAGAGTTGTGTTTCGTTTATTCGTTTTTGTAATTCACTCAATCGGTTTATCAGTTCATTAAAATCTAACGACTGTCCGTAAATCATACTAGCTTTCATTTCCTGATAATCGGCTTCCCACTTTTTTATTATTGTCTCTGGAGGAACGAACCTAATGGTTGCAGGATTATGTTTTGTGTAATCAGTACCTGTAAGAGCTGTAAACTTCATTCGGTGTTTTACTATGGTGTTATAAAGCTCTCTGTCTTGCAAGGCAGTTTTTGCATATTCCGTTTGGCAAAGTTTTTCAATGTCATATAAGTGCCGGCTAAGACGGTCAACTCTTATTTTATCAACCGGTTTTTGAAATTCCTCGTGTAGCAGAAATATTTTCTCTAAAAATGTCCGTTCGGGATTTACAACCGGAATTGTAATTGGCTTATCAGAAAACAAATTATCAGTGTAAACTTCGGAAACAACTGTTCCAAAAGTTCTCTGCGTAAATGGGTCTTTCAATGAGCGACTTCCAACTTCTACCAAAACGCCTGGTTTTAGGTAGGTGTCCGTTTCTGTTAATTTATTATAGTAAATTTCAACGATGATCGGGTCTTGGTCATGATTTTCAACTTCGCGCGGTTTTACCTTTACTCCCGTAAAGCCAAATTCCGAAAATTTGCTTTTTAATTCATCGGTAAAAATTTCTGTTATAAACCGATATGATTTCTTTCTTAGCTTTTTGATACCTTGTTTGGATAATTCGCCTGTGAAACCTAAAAATTCCCTGTCTAACGCCAAATCGATATCTTCAGAAAATCGTTGAATAAGGTTCCAGCCTTTGCTCAAAGAAGTGCCACCTTTGAAAATCAGTGCATTAGCACATTTCATCGAGAAGATTGCTGCCAAAGTGTGTACGACCCACCAATCTTTTTCTGCCGCTGACGAAGAGGGTAAACCAATTTGTCGGCTTGTTTCTGTAAACAGCCTTATTTTTGTTTCATCGGGTAACCGAAACCATTCTTTCAAATGTGTAAACTTATTCATTGGCTGTAAGCAATTTTCTAATCCAAACAGGAGCTAACTGTAAATCATGCTGCAGGTGTTTTGGATTTTCGTTTTTCAAAAGCTTGTTTATTTGTTGTACTTCTTCCTCGGTTGCCTGCTCTTTGCCAATTGTGCGCAACGCTTGAATCGCTAACGTGCTGATTTCGCCAACAAAAGCAAGGTTTCTGGAACTCGCTTTTTTAAATGTAACGGTTTGTTTGCCGATTTTAATTTTTCTGGCGGAAGTGTCGGAATAGAAGACAATGTTCAACGGGACCTGGGAGGTTAAGCCCAATTTATACATTGCGTAACTGCCCGTCGGTATCGTAGTTGCACGATCTCTTTTTGCAATAGCAAAAGCAATTTCTTCAATTCCTGGCAACACTTTGCCAATGTAGTCGTCAATTACCGGCCGAAGATAAATTCCAGTCGCAAGCCGTTCTAATTTGCCTGATTTTACCAGTCGTTCCAATGCTTTATTCACTGCTTTAGCATTATTGATTTCGGGAAAGCTGTCAACAAAGAAGAGATTACCTCTTTTCGCGCGCTTAACTTTGTCTAATACTTGTGTTTCAATACTTGTACGCATTTACATTCAATTTTGTCGCAAATTTAGTAAATATTTGCGACAGATTACGATAAAAAAGAGCTACTATTTTGCAATCTATAGTCAATTAGCAAGCAAATCAGAATTTATACAATGCGTTCTATGGAAAGGCGATTAATCACAGCATTAAAGAAATTCAGGATGATAGTTTACGGTTACACGAATTTAGAGCATCTGCAACGATATGTTTTACATTCCTTATTTCATTTTATTTTGCCTTTCATAAACTTCCCATAACTTTATTGCTTTCAATCTCCGCAATCGTTTGCCTGAATTATTCCGAATTCATTTCACTAAGTTTGAAACACAATCACCTGATTAAAAATACTACATGAAGAAAATTATTTTATTGCCTTTCTTTTTATTGATTTTAATAACAGCATCATTTGCGCAGCAAAAACATACATTCGAAATAAAGAATGGAAATTTTGTTTATGACGGCAAACCAATCCAGATCCATTCGGGTGAAATGCATTTTGCACGCGTCCCAAAAGCGTATTGGAAACAACGTTTGGAAATGATCAAAGCGATGGGATTAAACACGGTTGCTTCTTATGTTTTCTGGAATTACCAGGAAACAGCTCCGGGTGTTTGGGATTGGAAAACAGATAACCGGAATATTGCTGAATTTGTAAAAACAGCGCAAGAAGTCGGATTGTTTGTAATACTTCGTCCCGGCCCGTATGCTTGTGCTGAATGGGAATTTGGCGGCTATCCCTGGTGGTTGCAAAAAGAAAAAGATTTGGTAATTCGTGCAAATAATAAGCCGTTTTTGGATTCCTGCAGAACCTATATCAACCAGCTTGCTGCGCAGGTAAAAGATTTGCAGATAACCCATGGTGGTCCGATAATCATGGTGCAGGCAGAAAATGAATTCGGCTCTTATGTGGCCCAGCGACCAGATATTCCTCTGGCAGAACATAAGGCATACAGCGCCGCTATAAAACAGGAATTACTGGACGCCGGATTTGATGTTCCGTTATTCACTTCTGATGGTGCATGGCTGTTTAAAGGCGGTACGATTGCAGGTGCATTGCCCACCGCCAATGGAGAAGATAATATCGACAATTTAAAGAAAGTAGTGAATGAATATCACAATGGCGAAGGTCCTTACATGGTAGCGGAATTTTATCCCGGTTGGCTGGATCATTGGGCAGAGCCTTTTCAAAAAGTTTCTACAGAAAGTGTGGTAAAACAAACAGAAAAATATTTAAAAGCAGGAGTATCATTTAATTATTATATGGTTCACGGCGGAACTAATTTTGCCTTCACGAGCGGTGCCAATTATGACAAGCAACATGATATTCAGCCAGATATTACCAGCTATGATTATGACGCGCCGATCAGTGAAGCTGGTTGGGCAACGCCGAAATATCTTGCGCTTCGCAAATTATTCCAGGAAAATGTTTCTTACAAAATTCCGGCAATTCCTGCTCAGATTCCGGTCATAAAAATTCCCTCCATCAAATTAAACCAATCAGTTGATCTGTTTACTTTTAAAAATGCCATTAAGCCAGTGGAAAGTGATACGCCAAAAACGTTTGAAGATTTAAACCAGGGATATGGTTATGTTTTGTACAGCAAACATTTTACGCAGCCAATTAATGGTAAACTGGAAATAAAAGGGTTAAGAGATTATGCGCTTGTTTATGTGAATGGAAAAAGGGTGGGAGAGTTGAACCGCTACTATAAAAATTATTCGTGTGATATTGATATTCCATTCAATGCCACCCTGGATATTCTTGTAGAAAATATGGGAAGAATTAATTATGGTGCAGAAATCATTCACAACCTCAAAGGAATCATCAGCCCTGTTACCATTGACGGGAACGAAATAACCGGCGATTGGAAAATGTATAAATTACCAATGGATCATCAGCCTGATTTGCAACATAACGCTAATACGTACACGAAAAATCAACCGGTAATTTATAACGGTTCATTTACACTTTCTAAAACCGGAGACGCTTTTCTGGACATGAGCAAATGGGGAAAAGGAATTGTTTTTGTAAACGGTCATAACCTGGGTCGCTACTGGAATATAGGCCCTCAGCAAACTTTATATTTACCAGGTTGCTGGCTGAAAAAAGGTAAGAATACCGTTGCTGTTTTTGAACAGATAAACGATGTAAAACAATCAGAAATAAGCGGTGTAAAAGAGCCGGTTTTGGATCAGTTGAAAAAGTAAGTAGTGGTGGCCAAACTGTATTTGTATGAATGATTCGATAAACGATAAATTCTATTTATTTCTTCGTTTACTGAACAAAATATTATCGTATCCACTTCATTCCTTTTAAAAAAGTAATAAGACTTGAATCTGTTACAGACAACGGTTGTATCCAGTTCCCTAATTTTTCCCGCTTCCACCACAATTCCTTTCCATTTCCAGGTTTTGCAAAACTGTAACGGTATAATTCTGCCCTGATATATTTTGGGGCCTGGTTTTTAAACGGATTAAAAGCAAAAAGGCTAACAGTTTTCGGGTTGTTATGAAGCAGTTTCCAGATAAGGTTATACGTCCACGGATATTCCTGTGGTGTAGCCATACTTGCAAACCACATTTGCCAATCGAGATGCAGTTGGTAAGGCGCAATTTGTGGAGGACGCTTATTTAATAAAACCGGCAAACCGCGGTAAATATATGGTCTCCAATCACTGCTGTCAGTCGGATTTTCATCTGGAGTGCCTTCGAATATCACGTTATAACGTTCTTCGCCAACTGTTCCAAAAGCGCCATAAGTATTTACCAGGTCAAAAGGATCGAAAGAAGTATTCATGATTTGATTGGAAGAAATCAAATTGAAAGCAGGTTGAATGCTCAACAACACCACAAGGGCTGTAACGATCCATGCTGTCGTTGCAATTGAACCTGATGGAGTGGATCTTTCCTGCGCCCTCCTTGCTTTTTCAACCAATTTTCCCGGTAATATTTTTTCCCAGAAACCGTCATCAAAGCAGGCGAGCGCCGGGACAATTGTAAGCCAGTTTAGAAAAGAAAGATTCCCACTGAGAATAATCGTTATTTGAAATAAAACGATGACCACTCCTGCAATGTGACGCCCGATTCTTGGCCAAAAAACAAAAAGCGGCGCAAACAATTCTGCCAGCCAATTAAACCAAACACCGATTTTTAAGAGTGAATGTGGAAGAAAATGAAACCATCTGCTGAGTGGCCCGGGAATTGGTTGCGTTTCAAAATGATAATAAAGTGCAGTTCCGTTACGCCAGATTTCATCTCCGCGAAATTTGATCAAACCGGATCCAAGCATGATCCGAAAGGTAAGCCAGCGGAATAAGACGATGATCAGAAATGGCGGCGGATGTTTTGGGAAAGGGTGCATCTCTAACCACGGACATAGAAAGATAGCAAGGAAGCCGGTTTCTGTGAGCTGGATTTCCCAACCGTATCCGTACCATTCCTGTCCTACATGAACGAAAGACATGTACAGAAACCAAAGAATGGCCATCATTGGAACATTCGCATATCCGGCGACAACCATCAATGAAAGAATAAACCCAATCCAGGCAAATGTAATTAACGAAGCATCAGAACGAAAGAACAAAAAAAGCGATGGCAGCCGCAGAAAAGAGGTACTGGTAGAACCAAGAGAATTTTTAATCTCATTTAAATAAATATTTACCGGCGTAAGGCCATCAGAACCGATGAGTGGAATAACTTCATTGATCAAAACGAGGAAAGCAACCGCATAAATAATTCCCAATAAACGAAGAATCATAAAGCGTGTAAGCCAGTAAGTACGCTTGTTTCCAAAAGTCAGGGAATCATTGTTGACGTATTGATGTGCCTGTAACGCATTCATGAGGAATCAGCATATTTATTTAAAAAAATCCACAAGAAAGTTGCCAAAGAACTTTTAGAAAATAATGAAAATTTTATTCAGGAAAATTAGATTGATTTTTGTACCTGATAATCATTCATAAAACAGGCAAATGAAGACAAATTATGATGCCATTGTTGTTGGTTCCGGGCCAAATGGATTTGCCGCAGCCATTACTTTGCAAAGGAATGGACTGTCTGTTTTATTAATTGAAGGAAAAGATACATTAGGCGGCGGCGTACGTTCTGCAGAACTGACTCTTCCCGGTTTTATTCATGATGTTTGTTCTGCTGTTTATCCACTCGGCGAAGATTCTCCTGTTTTTAAGCCATTGCAACTGCAGCAATTCGGGCTTGAATATTTACGGCCAGAATATGCCGTTGCTCATCCGTTTGACGACGGTTCTGCTGTAGCCGTGCAGTCCTCGGTGGAAATAACTGCTGCTGAATTGGGAAAAGATGCAGCGAATTATACAAGAATATTTTCTCCTTTGGTAAATGAATGGACTTCTATACGTTCAGCATTTGTTGGCCCGCTTCATGTCAGCAATTTTACGGAAACAAAAGCGCGGTTTGCGTTTCAGGCAATCAGTTCAGGCGCCGGTTTTGCTAAACATCAATTTATCACAAAGGAAGCACAAGCGCTTTTTGCCGGCATGGCTTCCCATTCGATTCTTCCTTTAAACAAACTTGCAACTTCTTCAATTGGTCTTGTTTTAAATACGGTTGCTCATATCAATTCATGGCCAGTACCCAAAGGCGGCGCTCAGCAAATTACAAATGCACTGGCAGCTTGTTTTACATATTTGGGTGGCGAAATTCAAACTGGT
>JAHEZB010000133.1 GCA_023251285.1 Chitinophagaceae bacterium
CGGTTACAAGGATCCTTTTTTTTATCATCTTTAAAACCTCCTTTGATATCCAACACTAAACAAATATTCGTTCCCGGTGATTTTCGGTAAATATTCGTCTTGAATCAGCGAGAAACTGAATAAAATACTATTGAATTTTTTAAATGTACTCCGATAATCTGCTGAAATGCGATGAGATTTCAATTTATAGATATTGGCGAGCTGAATGTTATTAGCTGTTTCATCAGGAGAAATTCCGGTGCTCAATGCAAGACCAAAATAATTTGTTTCTTTAAAATAATATCGTGAGGTGAGACTGTATGAATTGGAAACAGATTCTTTAGCTGGTGTAATATAAGTGCGGAAATTAAACCAATAATTTTTAAAATATTTTCCTACAGAGCCGGTATAAATCCAGGTAGCATCGCTAAAATAAAGGTAGCGGAAACCCGCTTCTGCTTCAAAACTTTTCGGAAGATTGGCATACAAAGAAAAGCCAGCCCGGTATTGCGGGAACACACCGCTTTTATCAGAAAATCCGGCGTTTAGATAACTGTAAAATGTTTTTGAAATATGCGGATACGCATCCGTCTCAAATTGGAGTGCGCTTGTTTTAAACCGGTTTGGATAATTGACACGGCCAATAAAAGATCCTGCTTTTGTACTCCTTGAATAATCAACACTTACAATGTGCCACGGATTATCAAATTGCTTATCGAAGCTTGCAAAATCATAACTAACACCTATTTTATTTTTTGCAGATTTATCTTTTACTTTTTCGAGAAGCGAACGCGCTTCTGCATCTTTAGGATCTGTTTTCAACAAAACAGCTAAAGATGAGTTTGCTTCTGCGTATCTTTTCAATTCGATTAAATTCTTCCCCTTTTTTAGTAAAAGCGCCTTTGATTGTGGATGAAAAGCCAAGGCGTTTTCGCAGATCAGTAACGATCTTTCAGGCTGTTGATTCCAATAGGTAAGATCTGCAAAAGCTGACGCGGCATCTTCATTCTCAGGATGTTCGTTTAGCACTTTTTCAAAGCATTCGCTTGCGCTGTCCGGCTTATTCCACCAGGTATAAACCCGGCCTAAAAAAATGCGGATGTCTGCATAATCCGGGCTGATCTCCAGCGCTTTTTTACTTAATGCTGTTGCCGAAGCGTAATCTTTATTTTCAAACGCAGCTTTGCGCGCCTGTTGAAAAATTTCGTCGGAAGAAAGTTGTGTTTGAGCAACAAGAACGTTCGAGAAAATTGAAGCGGTCAACAGTAAAACGGTAAATAATGGCTTTTTACAACTCATGAAATGAATCAATTCAGTTTAAGAATGGGACACGAAATTTAGATTAAGTCCAGGGAAAATCATTTTAATTTTCATGCTTTCTATTAACGTAATAATACTTTTGCATATTGCAGCTAATTAATTAAAATGAAAATAATTTTCTGGTCGCTTGGAAAGGCGCATGACAGGTACGTAAAAGAAGGAATTGAAATGTTTACCAGGCGCATTTCGCATTATTTCCCTGTGGAATGGAAACTTTTCCCTGCGGCAAAAAATGCTGAGAATCTTTCGCCCGAAGAAATAAAAAAAGCTGAAGGAATTTCTATTTTAAACGCTTTGCAAAATAATGACGTAGTCGTTGCGCTGGATGAAAACGGGAAGCAATGGAATTCGCTTGAACTGGCAAATTTTATTCAGCAAAAAGCAAATGAAAGTTCGCGAAATCTTATTTTTTTAATTGGCGGTGCTTATGGCCTTGATGAAAATGTTTTAAGAAAATGTCATTTCAAATGGAGCTTATCAAAACTTGTTTTTCCACATCAGTTGGTTCGAATAATTCTTGCCGAACAAATTTATCGTGCCTGCACCATCCTTCGAAACGAAAAATATCATCATTCTTAGTTTTTCAGTAGGTTTGAAGCTTTTAAAACACAAAGATGTCTATTACGCTTATTATCATTATCATTACTGTTATCATTTCAATTTTTGCATTTCGCTCTCATAAAGTTATGGACGATCTGATTTTTTATCCGAGCGCCATTACCCAAAAAAATCAATATTACCGGTTCATCACATACGGATTTATTCACGCAGATATTTCACATTTGTTTTTCAATATGTATGCTTTTTATTTGTTTGGCGGAGTATGTGAGAGCTCCTTTATCAATATCTTCGGGAATTATGGAAAGACGTTTTATGTGCTGATGTATTTTCTTTCCCTGATCGTGTGCGTCATTCCTGATTTTTTGAAATACAACCGCAATCCTGATTACAGAAGCCTCGGCGCTTCAGGAGCGGTATCTGCAGTGGTTTTTGCTTATATTTTATTCAACCCAATGCAGGGAATCGGATTGTTATTTATCCCGATATTTATCCCTGGGTTTTTATTCGGAATTTTATTTTTAATTGTGTCTTATTTTTTAGGGAAAAAAGGCGGTTCACGCGTCAATCATTCCGCTCACATCTGGGGAGCGATTTTCGGAGTCGTTTTCTTAATTATTTTTAGCCAGTTGTTTTCAACCTATCCGTTGCTTGATAACTTCATCAACTCTGTAAAGGGACTGGATTTGCGTCATATTTTTACCACTTATTAAATTCAATAGATAAATTTTTTTTGGTTTTATCTGTAATCTTAAAACGATCGTCAATTCTTTTTCCGATAATCCACACAATTCTTTTATTGCTTTCGATAACCCAAATTTTTTCTTTGTCCGCTACTGACATTTTTTGATCAATAAAAAATCTACTTAGCTTCTTTTTTTTATGCATTCCCAACGGATAAAAGTAATCGCCCTGTTTCCATCTTCTTAGTAACAATGGAAAAGTGATATTAGCCGCATCGAGCGTTGCAATCATCTCGGATGTTGAATGTCTGATTTTGGATGTTTGATTTATTTCATAATTTCTCATTTTTAATTTTAATGTTCCCAATTCAAAATCAACTTCATCATCGCTTTCATGAATTAAAACATGATTTGCCTGCAAAGAATTTACCGGCGCAATAATAAGCCAGTTGCGGTTTTTAATGATTTTATGACTAATGGAAGAAATATATTTTCCGCTATCGCTTTTTAATAAATTGATCACTTCATCTGTCTGATGTGACGTGAACGAAAAATCTTTTATGATCTCATAAACAATGGTTTTCAACGGTTTGCTTTTCAGTAATTTCAAAACAGGGATATGAATCTCATTTCCTTTTTGTTCAAGCAATTTCTTTTTATGCTGCTCGATTGATTGTTGATATAAAATTTCTATTTCCGAAAATCGCGCGATGTTTTTTATTAAATTATCTTCTGTTTTTGGAAACACTTTTTCGATAGAAGGTATCAGTTGGTGACGAAAATAGTTGCGGGTATATTTATCCGATAAATTCGAAGAATCCTCAACGAAATCTAAATTATTTTCTTTATTAAATACTTCTATTTCTTCTCTTTTAGCAAATAATAAAGGCCGGATTATTTTTGCCTGCTTTGGCAATATTCCCTGCAAACCCTTTATTCCAGTTCCTTTGAAGAAATTCATCAATAACGTTTCAATGTTGTCATTTGCCTGATGTGCAGTCAGCAGCCAGGTTGGAAGTAGATGGTTGCTTGTTGGAAATTGGAGGTTGAATGTTGAAGGTTTATGGTCATTTAACAACTCTTCAAACCACGCATATCTAAGTTCCCTCGCTGCAACCTGAATTGAATTTTTTTTTTCTTCAGCATATCCTTTTGTATCAAATTTTTTTACAAATACCCTTGTCCCATATTTTTCTCCCAGTGTGCGAACGAATTCTTCATCACGCTCACTCTCCTCTTCTCTTAATTGAAAATTGCAATGAGCGATTTCAAACGTAAATCCTGCCTGGAAACACAATTCGCACAAAGCGACGGAATCAGCGCCACCACTCACGGCAAGCAACAAATAATCATTTTTTTGAAAAAGATTTTGTTTCGCAATGTTCGCTATGAATTCATTTAATAATGACATGCCAATGTGTTCTACTCAGTTTAATTTTCAGTAAATTCTATCTGAAATTTTTCATTCCTAAGATGGTTAAATTCAGCTTTAAACAGGTTTCCTTTTTTCTTCAAATTCCGTTGTGCAAATTTTGCATATCCATGCAGTTTTATCCTTGCAGTTCATCCTCCACGTCTTCATAAGCCGCCTGCAATTCAGTATAAGAGTGAGAATCGTTTGCCGCCTGTGCGATTTGCATTCCTCTTTCATAAACACGCAGCGCTTTTTCCGGGTCGCCAATTCGCTCCAATAATTTTCCTAAGTGATAATATGAACCGACATAAGTTGGTTCTCTTTTTAATATTTCGTTGAATAATTTCTTTGCTTCTTCATCATTACCGATTTTTATATATTCTAATGCGAGCGCGTGTTGCAAAAAACTATCTTTCTCTGCAGTCTGCATATATTCCTTTAATTTGCTGATTCTATCCATCAAATAATTTTTTACTTTTTTATTACTTAGTATCTTCGCACCTCCAAAAAAAAGAATGATGAAGATACTTGTTTGCATTAGCAAAACACCTGATACCACAGCAAAAATAGCCTTCACCGATAACAATACGAAATTTGCAGAAGCAGGCGTACAATTCATTTTAAATCCTTATGACGAATGGTATGCTTTGGTGAGAGCGATTGAATTAAAAGAAGCGGATCCTGCAACCGTACTGCACTTAATCAATGTTGGTGGCGCAGAAAATGACCCGATCATCCGGAAAGCGCTGGCAATCGGTGGCGATGAAGCGATCAGGGTAAACAGCAATAGCCATGATGATTTTTATATCGCTTCGCAAATTGCAGAAGTTGCGAGGCAAAATCATTACGATCTTATTTTTACCGGCAAAGAAACTATAGATTACAACGGTTCTTCAATCGGGGGAATGGTTGCCGAATTATTAAATCTTCCTTTTATTTCTTTAGCAACTAAATTTTCTCTGGAAGGAAATACTGCAACTGTTGAAAGGGAAATTGAAGGTGGAGAGGAAGTAAACGTGGTAAATCTTCCTGCAGTGGTAAGTTGTCAGAAAGGAATGGCCGAACAGCGAATTCCAAACATGCGCGGAATTATGAGTGCGAGAACCAAACCACTAAAAGTAGTAGAGCCTGTGCCGGCAGACACTTTCACAGAAATTGCTTCTTTTGAATTGCCACCCGCAAAAGCAGGTGTAAAATTAATACCTGCTGATCAACCGGAAGAATTAGTGAGATTGTTGCATGAAGAAGCGAAAGTGATTTAACTGTTTCTTATAGATAGTTTAGAATAGTTTATAGATGGGTTCAGAAAAACAGAAATCATTACTATTTGTTTGTTTACTGCAGGTATTTTGAACTTGCATTTTAATTCTTAAGATATTTTTTAGAACAGGAATTGTAGAAGTTTATTTACTGAAAAAATGATTCATAATTCATAATTTTTATTGATAAAATGAGCGTATTAATATTTTTAGATCAGGCTGATGGACACATCAAAAAGAGCTCTTTTGAGGCGGCGTCGTACGGTGCAAAGCTTGCACAGGATCTGAATACTTCGGCCGAGGGAATTGTATTAGGAAATGTACACGATGACCTTCCTTCTTTCGGAAAGTATGGTTTGAAAAAAATCCATACTATCAAAAATGATGTTTTGAATAATTTTGATGATGAAGTTTTTACACACATTATCGCAGAAGCGGCAAAAAATACCGGGGCAAAGGCGATCATCTTTTCAAATAATTTTAATGGCAAATCCATTGCACCCAGATTATCTGTAATGTTGAAAGCAGGACTGGTAACCGGAGCAGTTGGATTGCCACAGATCTCAAATGGTTTTATTGTAAAAAAGAGTGTATTCAGTGGCAAAGCTTTTGCAAATGTTTCTATTAAAACCGAAATAAAAATTATTTCTTTAAATGCAAATGCATATAAAGTTTCTGAAGGTGAAGGAACTGCAGAAGTTGTAGAATTACAGGTACAGATTCCTGAATCAAGGGTAAAAGTAGAGGCTGTAAATAAAGTAAGCGGAGAAATTCCGCTTGCCGAAGCAGAATTGGTAGTGAGTGGTGGCCGTGGATTGAAAGGACCGGAAAACTGGGCAATTGTTACTGATCTTGCAAAAGCGCTTGGTGCTGCTACTTCCTGCAGCCGCCCGGTAAGCGACAGCGACTGGCGTCCGCATCACGAACACGTAGGGCAAACCGGCCTTACCATCGCACCAAATTTGTATATCGCAATTGGGATTTCCGGCGCTATTCAACATCTGGCCGGTGTAAACAGAAGCAAAACGATCGTTGTAATCAATAAAGACCCCGAAGCACCGTTTTTCAAAGCTGCAGATTACGGGATTGTCGGTGATGCTTTTGAAGTGGTTCCAAAAATTACTGAAGCGGTAAAAAAATTAAAAGGAATCATTTAGCAAAAAATCAAACGTTCAAAAAAAGCCGTTTAGTTTTATATTTG
>JAHEZB010000134.1 GCA_023251285.1 Chitinophagaceae bacterium
ACCGCCATTTACGGCTCCCGTGCTTCAAACGGAGTAATCATGATAACGACAAAGCGTGGGAAGGCAGGGAGGCCGGTGCTTTCTTTCAGTACTCAACTTTCAGCATCTAAGATATCGAAAGAGTTCCCGGTATTATCTGCCGGCCAGTTTACAAACCTGGTGAAATCAATCGGTACTCCTTCGCAAATAGCGGTAATGGGTAGTGCCAATACAGACTGGCAAAAAGAAATCTACCAGACTGCAATTACCTCTGATAATAATTTAAGTTACAGTGGAAGTTTGAAAAATATGCCTTATCGTATTGGCGCTGAATATCTTTCACAAACCGGCGTTTTAAAAACGGATCATCTTGACCGTAAAGCCTTATCGATTTCGCTTACTCCCAATTTATTTGATAATCATTTAAAAATTGATATTAATCTTCATGGCTCCAGTACCGATTCGCGTAATGCCAATACAGGAGCAATTGGTAATGCCGTTTCATTTGACCCTACTCAACCTGTGCGTTCCGGCAAGGCAAATTTTGGTGGTTATTATGAATGGCTGACAAACGATACCACTCCGAACTCCTTATCAAACCGAAATCCTGTGGCGCTTTTAAAACAGTACGATGCAGAAAATCACGCTTTAAGAAGTTTTGGCAACATCCAGTTTGATTATAAATTTCACTTCTTACCTGAATTGCACGCAAATTTGAATTTAGGATACGACGTGGCAAAATATAATGGAACCACGGTTGTACCGATAGATGCTGCACAGTCTTATAACAGCGTTCCTAAATTAAGAGGTCAGAATAACCAATATTATAACAACTACAAAAATAAGGTCGGTGAATTTTATCTTAGCTACATAAAAGACATTGAATCAATAAAAAGCAACATCAATGCTGTCGCTGGTTATGGCTATTATGATAATTATAGTCACAACAAAAATTTTCCAAGCTTAAGTTATTCAAGAGATACCATTCCTTCCGGTTACAATCCATTGCAGCCAACCTCCTTTAGTGAGGTAACTTTGATGTCTTATTACGGCAGGTTGATTTATACATTCAACCAGAAATACATTCTGATGGGTTCCATCAGAACGGATGGATCTTCCAGGTTTGGACCACAATACCGTTGGGGTGTTTTCCCTTCCGGAGCATTTACCTGGAGAATTAAGCAGGAGAATTTTCTTAAAAATTCCACAGCTGTCTCTGATCTTAAATTGCGCTTAAGCTATGGTATCACCGGGAACCAGGCAGGAATCGGATATTATAATTATTTGAATTACTACTCATTAAGTGGAAGTACTTCGGAAGTAAATTTTGGAAACAATTACTACAATACATGGAGTCCTTCTATTTATGCAAAGGACCTACAATGGGAAACCACAGCAACATCTGATGTTGGACTAGACTTTGGATTTTTAGACAACCGGATCACAGGAAGTATCGATTATTATTACAAGAAAACCAGCAATCTTTTGGCAAATGTGTATGTTCCTTCACTTACTAACTTCGGCAACCAATTGGTAAGAAATGTAGGTAATATGACAGATAAAGGAATTGATTTTACAATAAATGCTATTCCTGTTCGTCAAAAGAATTTATCATGGGAAGTAGGATTTAATGTTTCTTATAATTATTTTAATATAACCAATCTATCGGTATCACAGGATTCTTTAGCAAAAGTTAACAGCAGTTACGCTGTTGGCGGTATTGCAGGAGGCACAGGAAATACCATTCAGCAAAACAGCGTCGGTTATAGCCCTAATACGTTTTATGTTTTACAACAGGTATATGATGATAAAGGAAATCCGATAGAAGGAATGTACGTTGATCAAAACAGGGATGGCATCATTAATCAAAAAGATTTGGTACACTATAAGTCACCTTTTGCTCCAATCACCTTCGGATTTAGCACAAGTTTCAGCTATAAGGAATGGACATTGAGCACGGTACTTCGCGCGAGTGTGGGAAACTATATGTACAATAACACTGCATCGAATCTTGGAGTTACAAGAAATGTATTGAATCCAACAAACTTTTTGCAAAATGCGCCTTTAGCAGTTTTAAACACAAATTTTTATAACAACCAGTTCTTCTCATCGTATTATGTAGAAAATGCTTCATTCCTGAAAATGGATAACATTGGACTTAGCTATAACGTGGGGCACTTATCAAAAAATATTTCTTTACGTTTATCTGCAAATTGTCAGAATGTATTTACGGTAACAAAATACACCGGATCAGATCCGGAAATATATGGAGGAATTGATAATGTACTTTATCCCCGGCCAAGAACTGTTACAATTGGGGCAAGCTTAAATTTTTAAACGAACAAAATACAAACAATATGAGAAGTGTTTCTTTTAAAATATCATTTTATTTGGTCATCATTACAGGAATATTAATCTCGTGTAACAAAGACCTGAATCGGCTACCGGCTAATACTGTTTTTGCAGATAGCGTTTATAGTACTCCTAATGGTTATAAGCTGGCGCTTGCCAATATTTATGGCGCTTACGAATTGACCGGAACAGCTGGCCCAGGCAGTTCCAGTATCGCAGGAGTGGATGCAGGAACGTCTGACTTTGTACGGTGTCTATGGAATGTGCAGGAACTGCCGACTGATGAGGCTGTTTGCGCCTGGGGTGACCCCGGTGTACCTGACTTTCATAATATGAGTTGGACAGCGACAAACCCGATTCTCATTGGATTATATGCAAGAAGCATGTACCAGATTACTCTGTGCAATGATTATATAACACACTGTACGCCTGCAGCGTTTGCAAGTCGTGGTTTTTCGGCTACAGATACGGTTGCAATTTCTCAATACAAAGCCGAAGCAAGATTTTTACGTGCATTCCAATATGCAACATTAATGGATGTATTTGCAAACCCCGCTTTCGGAACTGAAACCACAGAGGTTGGACCACTGTCCTTTCCGAAACAAATAAACAGAGCCGATTTGTTCAAATATGTGGAATCTGAGCTATTATCGTGTGTGGGCTCCATGGCGGCCCCACATCAAAATCAATATGGTCGTGCGAATCAGGCTGCTGCGTGGGCATTGCTTGCGCGGATCTACCTGAACGCAAAAGTTTATACAGGCACAGATAGAAACACCGACGCCATTACCTATTCAAGTAAAGTAATTAATGCGGGTTACACTCTGATGCCGTCTTATGCAAATTTATTCAAAGGAGATAACAACGTAAATAATCCTGAAACAATCCTCGCCATACCTTATGACGGCTTACTCACACAAAATTATGGAGGAACAACATTTTTGGTAAATAGTGCGTGCGCCAATTCCGAATACAAACCCGGCAGTCCCGGTTACGCGATGAAAACCGCTGATTATGGAGTTCCTTCCGGAGGATGGGCTGGTAACAGAAGTACTGCAAATCTTCCTGGTCTGTTTCCAACACCAGATACTACAGTTGACAAACGGGCAATATTTTTGAATGCACCGGGTGTAACTGCACAAATTTCCAATGTAGCACAATTCAACCAGGGAATACCTGTAAATAAATTTACGAACCTTACTTCTACCGGTGCAGTAGCTGAACCCGGTGCAGGTGGAACTTTTTGTTCTACAGATTTTCCTTTGTTTCGCCTGGCTGAACAATATCTGATATATGCAGAAGCAGTTTTGCGCGGCGGCGTAGGAGGCGATTTGACAACTGCTGTAGGATATATCAATCTTCTCAGGCAACGTGCCTATGGCAGCACAAGCGGAAATATCACGTCCTCTAGCCTGACATTGCCATTTATTTTGAATGAAAGGGGCCGCGAGTTGTATTGGGAATGCTTCAGGCGCACTGATCTTATCAGGTTTGACCAGTTCACGAGCAGCAGCTATCTGTGGCCGTGGAAGGGAGGAGTTTCCAATGGTACCGGCGTGGATGCTCATTACAGGATCTATCCGCTTCCGATCACCGACCTGCAAGCGAATTCAAACTTAGTTCAAAATCCAGGCTATTAATTTTTATAAAAAATGAAAAATATTATGCAAAATTATTTAAATAAATTATGGGTGATTCTTGTAATCAGCCTGGCTGCTTTTTCCGCTTGCAAAAAAGACGCAACGAATGTCTTATCTAAGGGCGGAACCGCACCGGTATTAACCAGCTCCGTGACCGATTCCATACCACTGATGTTTACCAACGCAAGTAATCCGGCTATAACTTTTAACTGGACAAATCCAGATTATCAATTCAGTAATGGGACAAGTTCTTTAAATGTTACCTATAATCTTCAATTTGATACAGTTGGAGCAAACTTCACTTCTCCAAAAATGCAGACTGTGCAAATAAGTCCGGCATTAAGCAAAACTTTTACAGTTAATGAGTTAAATAGCATCCTTGGCAACGGGCTGCAACTTGACACATCTCACACACACAACGTCGAAGTGAGAGTCGTTTCTTTCCTTGCTCCATATACTTCCGGTTCTCCAAACCTCGTTTCCCTTTCATCAAACTCTCTGAAGTACAAAGTGAAACCATTTGCACCGCCACCAGTAGTAACACCACCTGATCCATCGGCAGTTTTAGTATTAGTAGGAGGAGATGCAAAACTTGGCGGTTGGAGCAATCCGGTACCGGCATCACAACAATTCACCCGGGTGAGTGCAACGGATTACCAGTTGAAAATTCAACTTTCCGGAGGCGATCCGACAAACAGCAGCAATCAGTATCTTATTCTGCCTGCCAATGGCAGCTGGAGCCATAAATATGCCTGCAAAAAAACTTCTGATCAACCATTTTCCGGCGGTTCTTTCGGCCTTGATTTAAGTGATAATTTTCCTGGTCCGACAGCGCCAGGCGTATATTTATTTGATCTTAATTTTCAAACAGGAATATTGACCGTTACCAAACAATAATTCAAAATAGATGTTTAAAACAATTGATATGCATAAAAATTTAAACCTGCTTTTCGCCCTTGCAGCAATGGTTTTCATGATGGCAGCTTGTAAAAAACTCGCTGAGTTGCCAAACAACTTTTACCCCAACGGAACGGCCGTAACGTTGTCTGGCTCCGTAAATACCGTCGCTTCAAAGCCTGCAGATTCAACAAATACAGTCCTTACACTCAACTGGACAAATCCTAAATACGCCCAGGATACTTCTTTGTATAAATATGTTGTGGAAATAGATTCTACAGGTAAAAACTTTGCAAAAGAATATACATTAACCGAAAACGGTGCAAGAGAAACAACCTTTTCCGGCAAACAATTTAATGATATCCTGGCTGGATTAGGAATAGCCGCCGGAACAGAATCCAGCGTTGATATCAGGCTAACTTCTTCCTACGGAAACAATAACGAGACGTATCATTCAAACGTACTTACAATTAAAACTACCCCATACATTGTGCCCATTACCGTAACTCCTTCAAGCACGAATCCGCTGACCTTGCTCATTACAAATGCATCAAACAGTGCAGTCGCCTTCAACTGGAACCCAACGCAATACGGCACCTTCCCTTTTACTTATGCGATTCAAATAGATACCGCCGGAGGAAAATTCACTAATCCACAAATAATTTCAGCAGGCACCAACCTAAGCAAAGATATTAGTGTAGGCGATTTAAATACTGCCGCTTTATTAGCAGGTGTTGCAGCTAATGCGACGAACAATTTACAAATCAGGGTTGTTGCCTATCAGGGCGCCAATACTGTTCCCACCGTTATATCTAATGTGATTAATGTGAAAGTAACCACTTATCTTCCTTTTATGTACTTATGGCTGCCGGGAGATTACCAGGGGTGGAACCCATCCAGTGCACCACAGTTAGGCGCAACTGTACCGGATTTGGTGAATTATGAGGGTTATGTAAATGTTCCTGCAGGTGGAAGTTTTGAATTTAAAATGACGAATGAGCCGGATTGGAATCATATCGCTTATGGTGGCGACGCGACCACTTTAAGCACTTCCGGTGGAAATTTAAAATGGCCGAATGGTGCAGGATATTATTATGTAAAAGCAAATCCTACTGCGTTAACCTGGTCGGCTACAAAAACAACGTGGGCAATCATCGGCGACGCTACTCCGGGAGGCTGGGGTTCCGATACACCCATGACTTATGACCCGGTAAATAATGTTTGGGTGATCAATTCAGTTGCATTAAGTGCAAACAGCATGAAATTTAGAGCGAATAATGGATGGGATATTAATTTGGGCGGCAATCTCAGCAAGTTGTCCTATGGTGGGGATAACATTTCTATCAGCTCCGCTGGCAACTATAAAATTGTGTTAGATCTTAGTCATCCATTGAAATATACAGCAACATTGACTAAATTATAATTGAAAGAAATTTCTCTAAAACTGCCTCAAAAAAGAGGCAGTTTTTTTATGCAGATAATTACAAGGAAAAAACAAATTCAACTTATTTATTGCTTTGCTTTATTATTAA
>JAHEZB010000135.1 GCA_023251285.1 Chitinophagaceae bacterium
AATCCTAACGCAGCAGCAAGCTGTGCGCTGTCGGTGCTGGAACCAAGTATCCATATCGGAATATCAAGCCCTTCGCCGGGAATGGCCCGCACTTTGGCGTTGCGGTTTTCTTTGGATAAATAGTTTTGCAGCCTCAAAACATTCTGTGGAAACTCATTGGCATTATTAAAAAAGTCGCCTCTCAAAGCCATTGCTGTTAACTGATCGGTTCCGGGAGCACGTCCCAAACCCAGGTCAATTCTTCCGGGGTATAACGATTCCAGCGTCCCAAATTGTTCGGCAACCGCCAGAGGCGAATGGTTGGGCAGCATAATACCACCGGAACCCACACGAATGGAATTGGTGCCGGAAGCAATATATCCGATCAGCACAGAAGTGGCTGAACTGGCCACACTCACCATATTATGATGTTCGGAAAGCCAGAAACGTTTGTAACCCAACTCTTCTACATTCCGCGCAAGCTCGAGGCTCTTGGCAAAGGTTTCGGTAATGCTGGCACCTTCTGTAACGGTAGCTAATTCCAATACTGAAAATGGTATTTCGGGTAATAGGGTGTCTTTCATTTTTTGTGTTGTTGCTTATTGCAATTTACAAAAAAGAAAAAAGATGAAATAAAGTGATTGTCGATGAAGACACTGCTTCCCTATCTCATCAATTGATCTAATGAGTGCCCGAGGAAGATCATTTGCTCTAGAGCCGCTGTCCTCACTGGCAGTTCATAACTTCTTCAATCATGAAATCCAACTGAGGTAAGATCTGCATCTCCCTTTCGAATATTTTGCAACTCTGATTCCCAGCCCTGAGAAAAACCAAACGCCGGAACCCAAAAAGCACCATCCCCTGAATCCACCAGATAATAAAAGCACCATCTTTTCGTTCGTATCTTTAAAACTATTAAGAACCGTAAATTGACAGTTATGCAATCATTACAACAGGAAATCAAAAAGGACATCATCAGCCATCCCTTTAGAAATATTGAGGTAATTTATGAGGTAAATAAAACCACACTCACACCACAGGATGAAGAGTTACTGTCCCGGTACATCAGCCTGCACGACCTGGAATTGCGGATGCAAAATACTGCCGATAATCTGTGCCGGCAATCTCTACTCGTAAACGACACCTTAGAGAGCTTACAGGAGGAGTTAAAAATCGTGGAGGCCAGCGTGGACGTTTGCATTCACCTGGCTGATAAACTGTCGGAGGAAAATTATGTAATGGAAGAAACCAGCATGAACAAACTCGATGATGCCCGTGAAGATACGCTGCAGAAGCTGAACGAATATAATGCGAAGATCCTGGAAGCGTATGAAGCTGCAAAAGCCATCCAGGACAGCATGAACGATCATAATGCAAAGAATGAAAACACCGCAGATGCTTTGTATTCTCAATTCTCCACGTTCAGCATGGATCATCTGGCAAATGAAAGCAATGCGATCAACCCTGTGGCTTTTGACACCCAGTTTGATCAATTCAGGGAATATGCATGTGCCAGGGAAAGCCAGCGCGAAGACCTGTTGCATACTTGTGATGAAATGATGAATAATTATACCAAACTGAATCTGCAAACCACCACCTTATATAATGTTTGGAATGAGTTTACGAAACGCAATGAACTGTTGATAAAAATATATCTTCTTCATAACAAAGTAACCGGGTTTACTGAAAATTAAAATTTCAATCCAGGCAAAAACGTATCAACAGGAATGTCGATATGCTGTGAAGCGAGATGAGGTAAAAGGTCTCACCAGGTTTGTAACTAAAATAAGTTTGACACGCACTTGCCCATCACGTCATGGGAAATGCAAATGATTGATATTTCTTTGTTTGCTGAAACAATGATTTCCTGGCGGATATTTTAAACCAGATATAATACTTTGTGTCTGACATCTGCACCTTCTGTTATTTTAGTTCAGGATCATTTTTCCGCTTCATTTTTCTAACGCAGAGATAAAAGATTTTATTCCTGAAAATTAATTATAGATTATATTCATTGTCTATAACTTCAATCATGAAACAATTTCTTATCGGCACTGTTGCCCTGTTTCTGCAGCATTTTTGCTTTTCACAAAATGAGGCCTTCCTGCTCGCAACAGTAACGGGTCAGGGCACCAAAACCTTTTTTGCAGAAAACAAAGATTTTTTCTTTGCGAAAGACGAAGATATGCAGTTGGAGTTTACAAGAGACGACCAAAACAAAGTAGAAGACTTTGTATTACACCAGGGAGGCCAACTAATCAACTGTAAGAAAATTAAATAAGCTAAGAACAACATACAGATCTACCAATAAAAAAAGAGGATCTTTTTGTGTCGTCTATTAATCTTTTAGATTCCCGGATGGCTTCCTGTATCTTATTTGGGTAAGGAAATTACTTGCGGGCGTAAGTGTTACAGGCTCTGGGCTGAAGCAGGAATGGAAAAATAAAAAGTTGAACCCTTTTTCAGCTGACTGACAGCCCATATTTTTCCTCCATGCCTGCTGATGATTTGCGAGGCGATATACAGTCCTATTCCTGAGCCGCTAAATGTAGAGGTAATGCCGCTCACTCTGTAAAACCGGGTGAAAATATTGTTCAGGTCGTCTGCCGGAATGCCAATACCTTGATCCTCTATACCCACGATAATAGCATCCTCGGATCTGAATGCGTTCACCTTTATTTCTTTTGAGTTGGGTGAATATTTTATCGCGTTTCCCAACAGGTTGACTATTACAAGGCCTATCCTCTCCCTGTCTCCATATGCCGGCAGGATATCATTGGTATTTTTCAGAAAGATCTTAATTTCGGTAGTAAGCTGCAGGTTGTGTATCATCTCTTTTAATAAACCATTCATGTCAAAATCTGCAAGGTTTAATTCCAGTTTTCCTGCCTGGATCTTTGAAATATCCAGCAGATCATTGATCAGTTTATTTAATTTTTCCACCTGTTTTAAGGTGTTTTCAACAAACAGAACATTTTCATCTTGCTGCATTTTAAGATACATGATATCAAGGTTGGCCTTAATAATGGTAAGCGGTGTTTTTAATTCATGACTGGCCATCGTCATAAATTCATCCTTGTATTTATTAAGTTGCTTCAATTTTTCTGTATAAAGGAGCCGCTGTTTTTCAATCTGCATTTTTTCTGTAACGTCCCTCGCAATCTTTGAAGCGCCTATAATTTTGCCTGCCTTATTTCGTATCGGTGAAACCGTTAAAGAAATATTCAGCTCTCTTCCATCTTTGGCGACCCTGACAGTTTCGAAATGTTTAATTCTATTACCACTACGGATGTTTTCTATTATCATCGTCTCTTCATCCATCCTGTC
This sequence comes from Chitinophagaceae bacterium, assembly GCA_023251285.1. GTDB lineage: Bacteria > Bacteroidota > Bacteroidia > Chitinophagales > Chitinophagaceae > Ginsengibacter. Next base: position 3,307 of record JAHEZB010000135.1, read on the forward strand.
TGGCGGAATAATAATAGAAATATGCCTGCCTATTACCTCAGCTTCGGTATAACCAAACATTTTGGTAGCAGCCTCGTTCCAGCTGGTAATAATACCGAAAAGCGTTTTGCTTATAATTGCATCATCAGATGAACTTACAATTGCAGCCAGCGTAGCCTGTTTTTCTTCTGCCAGCTTCTGATCGGATATGTCGCGTGCGATCTTCGAAGCGCCGATAATATTCCCTTCCTGGTCTTTAATGGGTGAAACGGTTAAAGAGATCTTTATTTTTTGCTTATTTTTTGCGATCCTGACGGTACGGAAATGATCTATCTTTAATCCTTTTCTTACATTTTCTAATATCGTCTGTTCTTCCCGGAGCCGCTCAGGCGGAATAATGATAGAAATATTGTTGCCAATAGCTTCACTTTCAGAATAGCCAAACATTTTTTCGGCAGCGGGATTCCAACTGATGATGATGCCGTCCAGTGTTTTACTTACGATAGCGTCGTCAGAAGAATTTACAATTGCCCAGAGAACTGCCTGCTTCTCATTAAGTATTTTTTGCGCAGAAATATCGCGGGCAATTATTGACATGCCCGTCGCATTTGTGTTACTTCCTTTTAAAGGAGAAACGGTAAGGGAAATATCAATTTTATTACCGTCTTTTGTTTTCCGGACCGTCTCATAATGTTTTATCTTCTCTCCATTTCTTACCTGGTTGATAATTCTTTCCTGCTCTTCATAAAATTCCTCGGGAACAATAATTGAAATATGATTATTTATTGCTTCGCTGGCAGAATATCTAAAAATGTTTTCAGCTCCCTGGTTCCAGCTGGTGATAATGCCATCAAATTTATTGCTGATGATCGCATCATCTGCCGAATCAACAATGGCTGATAATCTTGCTTCAATTTCTTCATCCTGTGTGTTCACTTATGATTGCTTTTTTAATTTTTATAATGCACAATTTTGATTCCAATAATTATTATGTGTTGAAATTTCAATTGGTTCAAAAATAACATCATTATGTTTAAAATAGCGAAGGCAAATGCCCAATGCGGGATGATTTGAGTAAACAATCAGCTTTGGTGAACCCCAATTGTGCTAAGATCCGTTACTGATTGCAAAACCCATTCAATCCTGCTTTATGTAGGTAAATCTTGCACCGTCACAATCCGAACCACGAAGCGTCAATCCTGATTTGTCCAATTTTGAAAGTCCGATCGTTATTAGTTTTTAACTCACAAAAACAAATGGAATGGAAACAAGAATTGATCTTTTAGAAAAAGGGCAACATGTAATAAAACTATTGTATCCTCTCGGTAGCTATTTAGCAAAATCATCACTTGGAAAACCACTTTTAGACCTGGTAGATTTCAGGGTTTCTCAAATCAATGGATGCGCCTTTTGCCTGGATATGCATTCAAAAGACTTGCGGGCAGCGGGGGAAACCGAACAACGTCTTTACACCCTCGACGCCTGGCGTGAAGCGCCTTTCTATACTGACCGGGAACGGGCGGCTCTTACCTGGGCCGAGGCTGTTACCAAAATTACAAATGGCAATATTCCGGATGAGGTCTATGAAACGGCCAGGAAGCAGTTTTCAGAAGAAGAACTCGTTGACCTGACCCTCGCTGTCACCACGATCAACACATATAACCGGATCAATATTGCCTTTCGCCCGCCGGTCGGAACTTATAAAGTTGGTCAATTCAGTTAATAGTTTTTCTTTGATTGTCCAATTCAGCCAACTCAATCGTCATTATTTTTTAACCATTAAAACTTAAATAACATGAAAGATTTCTTATTCTTATTCAGGATGAATGGCGCTCCCGGCGGCTCCCCTGATGAAATGCAAGCGATGACGAAACGCTGGATGGACTGGATAGGAGGTATTGCGGCTCAAAATAAATTAACGGACCGCGGTAACCGTCTTTTTCCCTCCGGTAAAGTGGTAAAACCTGGTAATATTATCACCGACGGGCCTTATTCAGAAATTAAAGAAACGATCGGAGGTTACACCATTGTAAAGGCCGATTCGCTGGAAGAAGCCACCGAAATGGCAAAAGGATGCCCGGGCCTTTCAGTCGGCGGAAGTGTGGAGGTGAGAGAGATCCAGGCGATGTAGGTTGCCTGAAGGTTGCCAACCTTAATCATTGCGTTTTGAATAATAGTAAACGTTTGAAGGTTGGCAACCTTAGATCCGGCGGAACATTAGAAAACAGTTCCGAAGGTTGCCAACCTTAATGCGAGGAAAATTAGAAAACCCTTGAATGCCTTTGTACTTTTGCAAAGGCATTTATTTTTATGAAACAGACAGAACTGATCCCCCATTTATTCAGAACAGAATACCAGAAAATCGTTTCGGTGCTTTATAAATTGTTTGGCATTGACCACATCGAAATTGCAGAGGATATTGTGAGCGATACTTTCCTTTCAGCTTCTGAATTGTGGGGATTGAAAGGGCTCCCTGAAAATCCTACAGCCTGGCTTTATACCGTTGCAAAAAATAAGACCAGGGATTACCTGAAACATCATTCCATTTTTACCCGGAAGATTGCAAAAGAAATAAAGTACAATGCGGAAACATTCCACGAAACAGAGGTCGATCTTTCCTTGAAAAATATTAATGACAGCCAGCTGGCCATGATCTTCACAGTATGTCATCCGTGCAATCCTCCGGAAGCACAAACGGGGCTCGCGTTAAACCTTCTTTGCGGCTTTGGAGCAGGAGAAGTTGCCAATGCTTTCCTGACGAACAAAGAAGTAATTTATAAAAGATTGCAACGGGCCAAAGAAAAACTGAGAAATGAAAAAATTAGAATAGAGCAACCGGCTTTACCAGAAATAAACGAGCGGTTGCCGGCCGTTTTACTCACTTTGTACCTTCTTTTTAATGAAGGCTATTATTCCTCAAACCAGGATGTCAGCTTGCGAAAAGATCTCTGCCTGGAAGCCATGCGGCTAACTTATTTGCTTATTGAAAACGACTTTACGAATCAACCTGCTGTGAACGCGTTATTCGCGCTGATGTGTTTTCATTCCTCCCGTTTTGAAGCAAGAACCGATGAAGATGGAGGCTCCATTTTATACGAAGACCAG
>JAHEZB010000136.1:0-3658 GCA_023251285.1 Chitinophagaceae bacterium
AGAGGCGAAGACCGTGATTATGTAATTGATTACAATACAGCCGAACTAACTTTTACGGTGAAACACCTCATTACCAAAGATACCCGTATACAGGTGGAGTTTGAATATTCTAATCAGAATTATCTGAATTCGATGATTTATGCAAATGACGAAATCAATATCAATAATAAACTGAAAGTGAGCATTGGCGTTTATACAAATGCCGATGCAAAAAATTCTTCTATCAATCAAACACTCACTACCGGGCAAAAACAGTTTTTATCACAAATCGGAAACCATGTTGACAGCGCCACTTATCCAAACGCAACGCCCGATACTTTTTCTGTAAATAAAATTTTGTATAAAAAAATGGATACGACCATCAATGGAATCCGTGATACCATTTATGTTTATTCAGTGAATCAAAAAGATACCTTATACAATCTTTCTTTTACCAATGTTGGATTGGGAAAAGGCAATTATACAGCGGTAAATGAGGGCAATGCAAATGGAAGGGTTTTTCAATTTGTAGCGCCGGCAAACGGCATAAAACAAGGCGATTGGGAACCAGTGATTTTATTGATACCGCCAAAAAAACATGATTTGATAACTGCTGCTGCGCAATATTTTTTCAATAAAAATGCTTCTTTAAAAGCGGAAGTGGCAATGAGTAATTATGATGTAAATACTTTTTCTGAAATTGGAAAAGAAGGCGATAAGGGCATGGCGGCAAAAGTGAATTATGTAATGCAGCAAAAAGTTTTTGAAAATATAAAGCCCGGAATTGTTTTACAAACGGATGTTGGGTATGAATTTGTCCAGGATAAGTTTAAACCTTTGGAAACGCTGCGCAATGTAGAATTTAACCGCGACTGGAGTTTACCTTTTGATGCGCCTCCTGCTACTGAAAACTTAGTAGATGCTTCTTTGCAACTGAAAGATTTGCAAAATAATTTTTTAAAATATCAGTTCACCAATTATAACAGAAGCGATGATTACAACGGCGTGAGAAATTCGATTGAAAATATTATGGAAATAAAAGGCTGGCATTTTAATAATCAATTTTACATAACCCATATCAACAGTATGATTCAAACCGGCTCTTACCTGAGGCCCTCCGTTGATTTGTACAAAACATTTTCCTGGTTAAAAGATTCAAAAATCGGCGCAGGTTATTCTGCTGAAAATAATCAGCAATTGGATAAGATTTCAGACACTTTAATGCCCATAAGTTTTGCCTTTAATACCTGGCAGGTTTATATAAAATCTTCAGAAAGAAAATTGAATAAATGGGGAATAACCTACTCTGAAAGGGAAAATAAAATTCCTTTTCAAAAAGGTTTGATTTCACAGGATAAAAGCAGGAATGTTAATTTGATGACTGAGTTGATGAACAACGAACATCACCAATTCAGATTGAATGTTACTTACCGGAAATTGGATGTAATCAACAAAGGATATTCTAATGAGCAAAGCGATGAAAGCCTTTTGGGACGCGCAGAATATGCGGTAAACGAATGGAAAGGTTTTTTGCAGGGAAATGTTTTGTACGAACTTGGTTCAGGGCAGGAGCAGAAACGTGAATACACGTATATTGAAGTGCCTGCCGGACAAGGTTATTACACCTGGAACGATTACAACAAAGATGGCATTCCACAACTGAATGAGTTTGAAGTAGCGATTTACGACGACCAGAAGAAATGGATTCGAGTTTTAACGCCAACAAACGAATATGTAAAGGCAAATTACATTCAGTTCAATTATAATTTTAGTCTCAATCCTGATTTGATTATTTCAAGAAATGCTACGACGAATTTTTTAAAATTTTTGAAAAAATTCAGTACCACTTCTTCCCTGCAGATCAATAAAAAAGATATTTCAACCGGTGGTTTTCAATTCAATCCTTTTAGCAAAGAATTAGAAGATACTTCCTTAATCACCCTTTCTTCTTTTTTAAGTAATACGATTTATTTTAACCGTAAAAATTCTGTTTGGGGAATAGATCTTACCCACCGCATGAACAATAGCAAATCACTTTTAAACTATGGGTTTGAAAGTAATTCTGTGCGCGATTTAACTCTGAAGGGAAGATGGAATCTGAACCGTTCAATTGCCACAAATTTTACCAATAAATATGTGCGGAATCAATTAATTACGCCCTCATTTACCAACAGAAATTATCTGGTTGACGAAGTTTCAGCAGAGCCTTCAGTAAGTTATATTTATAAAAGCGATTTCCGTGTAAGCCTTATTTATACCTATGATACAAAGAAAAACAAAACGGGCGATTTCGAAAGAGCGATCAATAATCAGCTTGCTGCCGAAGTAAAATACAATGTACTTTCCAACGGTACGATTAATGGAAGGTTTTCATTCAATAATATCAGTTTTACCGGTGATGCAAACAGCACCGTTGGCTATATTTTACTGGATGGATTATTACCTGGGAAAAATTATTTGTGGAATGTCGAGCTTACCAAAAGGCTCGCCGGCAATATCGAATTGAATCTTCAATATGAAGGCCGGAAACCGGGAAGCAACGCGGTGATTCATACAGGACGAGTTAGTTTGAGAGCGATTTTTTAAGCAAACCAACAAATAAGTAAGATTTGTGTTTATCTTAAAATAAAGATTAGCATTTGCTTACTGATCCTTATTGCATAATTTCAAAAACGCGTTATTTTAATATTACCTGCATGGCAGCCTCGTTTAAATTAGTCGCTATTGTTATTCCGGCGGGAGCCGAAGCAATTTTTAGTGGCAGGATATAATTTTTGGAAGCATCGAGCATCCTTTCGGTACAGAAGAATCAAAAGAAATAAAAATAAAGAAAATGTAAGTAATAAAGAAAAAACGAGTAATTTATAAACGGTTTATTATTAGTACTGATTAATGATTGATCAATTATCCAGTTGCCCTGATAACAAATATTGATTCTTTCACTCCAAAAAAAAACCCCTGTTCAGGGGATTTTCTTGCAGTTCGTTTCGGTAATGCGTTTAAAAAATTCAGATTGCTTTTCTAAATATATGCAGCTCCTTTTTGTTCATTTAACTTCGCTAAAGCGCTTTATTCATTCATTAAGACAACTTTTTTTTCAAAAACGCTGCTTTTAAATATTTATTTTATAGAAAATAAATAAAAATATTTCTTTTTCGAATATTATTCATGCACAGCGTTTGATGCATTGGCTTTCTTAGCTTAAAAAATAATTATTTTTCTTCGCTTAAATTGCAGGTTTATATAGTTATGATATCGATTGCGAAAAAAGAATTGCATCAGTTTTTTAGCAGCCTGACGGGTTACATTACCATCGTTTTATTTTTGGTCATCAACGCACTGTACCTTTTTGTCTTGAAAGACAGCAATATTTTTGACTTTGGTTATGCTACACTCGTTTCCTTTTTTGAATTTGCTCCATGGATTTTTATTTTTCTCATTCCCGCACTTTCCATGCGCAGCTTTGCAGATGAATTTAAATCCGGCACTTTTGAAACATTGCAAACAAGGCCGCTTACACAATGGCAAATTGTTCTTGGGAAGTATGTTTCAATTCTCCTTGTTATTATTATCGCTTTGATTCCAACTTTACTTTATGTAATTACCATTCATTCTTTATCATCAACCGGCGGAATTGATGGTGGAGCAATAACAGGTTCATATATCGGATTATTTTTTT
>JAHEZB010000136.1:3668-6381 GCA_023251285.1 Chitinophagaceae bacterium
GCAATAAGCATATGGTGCTCGAGTCTTACTTCCAACGCGGTTATCGCTTTTTTACTCAGCACATTTTCCTGCATTATATTATACTTCGGTTTCACTGCTATCAGTAAATTGCCAGTGTTTACAGGTAATGCCGATTATTATATCGAGATGCTTGGAATCGATTTCCATTATCAAAGCATTAGCCGGGGAGTGGTGGATACGCGTGATCTTATATATTTTCTTAGTGTTATTTTTCTCTTTCTTTTTGCCACACAAAAAAAATTAAACAAAAAATAAGACGCATCAAAAAATGAAATTTTCTTCAAATAAAAAATGGTGGTGGCTTATAATAATTGTGGCTATTATACTCATCAATTATCTCGCTTCTGTTTTTCATCAACGTATTGATCTTACCAACGAAAAAAGATTTACAATCTCAAGTCCGGTAAAAAAAATTTTGAGCAACATTGATCAGAAAATGGAAATAAATATTTTCTTACGAGGAGATATTCCTGCCGGATTTAAAAAACTGTCTCTTTCCGCGCAGGATCTTTTGCAGGAATTTAAAGAATATTCTAACGGGAATATTCATTACAAAATTATTTCCGCGGATGAAAAAATGCCCGGAACTGAAAGAACTTATGCAGACACACTTTCTTCGTTGGGAATTGTTCCGATCAATTTGAAAGTGCAGCTAAAAGAAGGTGAACAATCGCAATATATTTATCCTGCCGCCATTGTCAATTATCAAAATAAACTTCAACCCGTTAATTTATATTCCGGTTCCAATACTTTTATAACACCGCCGGAGCTCAATAGTGCAGAGGCTTTGCTTGAATTTAATTTTGCAAATGCAATAGCGAAAATTACCGAAAACAAAAAACCAATGGTTGCTTATGCTGTTGGAAATGGAGAACCTACCGGCCCAAATACCTATGACCTGGTTGAAAATGTTCTGAAAAAGAATTACAACTTGTTCATGATGGATTTGCCAAAAGAACCGGTAATTCCGGATACTTTTAAATTGCTGATGATTGTAAAACCGACGCTTGAATTTACCGATGCCGAAAAATTAAAAATAGATCAGTATGTGATGCATGGAGGAAAGTTACTGTGTTTCATCGACCGGTTAAATGCGGAAGTAGATAGTTTGCAAATGAAAAATGAAGTGATTGCCTATGATCGCAATCTGAATCTTCAGGATTTGTTCTTTAAATATGGCGTACGTATTAATCCTGATCTTTTAATGGATTTGCAATGTGATTTTTTGCCTTTTAGTGTTAATGGAAAAGATCAGTTTGAATTTTTGCACTGGAATTATTTTCCCTTATTTGAATCGAAACAAAACAGCGTCATCAATAAAAATCTTGGTTTGGTTGAAGGGAAATTTGTGAATACAATTGACACGGTAAGCGCGCCGGGAATTAAAAAAACAATTTTGTTAAGTTCATCTGCAAATTCAAGAACGATTGAAACTCCGGCGTTGATCAGTGGTGCAGAAAATCGAAATGCGCCTGTTGATGCAGCTTTCAACAAAAAAGATTTGATTGCCGGTGTTTTGCTCGAAGGAAAATTTACTTCTTTGTATAAAAATCGGGTAAGCCGGGATGAAATCGATTCTTTAAGTTTTTATGGCACGCCGTTTCAAACTGAGAATATAAAAGACAATAAAATGATCATTGTTTCAGACGGCGATATTGTTTTAAATGGCGTTTATAAAGGACAACTTTTGCCGATGGGCGTTAATTCTTACACCGTTGGAACGCAGTACGAATACCAGTTTGCGAACCGGCAGTTTGTGGAAAATTGTTTGGAATATCTTGTAAACAATGAAGGGTTGAGCGAGGCAAAATCAAAAGATTATAAGCTTCGATTATTGGATCCTAAAAAAACAAGTGAGCAAAGAGGTTTCTGGGAAATATTGAATTTATTACTTCCTGTATTTCTTATCGTCATTTTTGGATTGATATATCAATGGACGAGGAAAAGAAGATATACAAAACCTGTTGTTTAACGTATGAACTTTGCCAACAAAGAAAGGAATAATACGGATTTTTGTTTTGAAAAACAAAATAAGAATTGGTAGTATTTCTTCATTTGCTGCAAGAAATTTACTATCAATCTTTTGCTTCTTTTTTAAACTGTTTTTGAGAGAACCAATAAGAACAATTCTCATTATTTCTTCTTCTACTGTTCAAATGCTTTTATAATTTTCAATGCGTGAATCAGCCTGTATATTCATAATTGCTTATTTTTCAGTTTTTATTGAATTTTTTTAATAACAGCAATGACAACAACTGAATGGAGTTATTTGATTTTTGGAATCGTTTTGGTGATTGCCATCATTTTTGATCTTGGGTTATTAAGCAAAAAATCTCATTCAATTTCGATGAGGCAGGCGTTTTATCAAACCATGTTTTGGGTTGGATTGGGTTTGGGCTTTTTTGTTTTTGTTTGGTTTGAAGATGGTAAAACAATTGCCCTTGAATACATCAGCGCTTACCTGATGGAATGGGGACTGAGCATTGATAATATTTTTGTCTTTATCCTCATATTCTCATATTTCAGGATTCCCGACAGGCACGCCAACCGCGTTTTACTTTTGGGTATTTTGTTAGCCATTGTTTTACGCGTTATTTTTATAACAGTTGGTCTCGCTTTGGTACACCGGTTTTATTGGATTTTATACATATTCGGTGCCTTTCTTGTTTATACTGGTTTCAAAATGTTTTTT
>JAHEZB010000137.1 GCA_023251285.1 Chitinophagaceae bacterium
AATAAGTGAAAAAGCCAAAGGTGCTATTGAAGCTGCAGGAGGTTCCGTAGAAATAGTAAAATAATTTATTGATATTTGCACACTGAAATACTGATTGCAAATAATTAAATCTTGAAAATTCTGTGAAGAAATTCATCACAACACTAAAAAATATCTGGACGATTGAAGAATTAAGGACTAAGATCCTGGTTACTTTAGCGCTGATTTTAGTTTATAGGGTCGGCTCTTTTATCGTTCTTCCGGGAATAGATCCAAACAAACTGTCTTCACTCAGAAATAGTGCTCAAGGAGGTATGCTGGGTTTATTAGATGCCTTTGTGGGTGGAGCTTTCGCAAAAGCTTCAATTTTTGCATTGGGGATCATGCCTTACATTTCTGCATCTATTTTTATGCAGTTGGTAACGGTTCTGGTACCTCAAATTTCGAAGATCCAAAAAGAAGGTGAAAGCGGACAGAAGAAAATTAACCAGTGGACCCGGTATCTTACCGTTATTGTTACCGCATTTCAGGCAGCAGCTTATATTGGTTTTCTCGAATCTTCCAGCCAGGGAGCTTTGCTTGAAGCATTTAAACCTTATTTCTGGGTTTCTACTGTGTTTCTACTTACAGCAGGTACCATGTTTGTGATGTGGCTGGGAGAAAAGATCACTGATAAAGGATTGGGAAATGGTACGTCATTGATCATTATGATTGGAATTTTAGCACGCCTTCCACAATCGTTCATGCAGGAGTTTTCTGCAAAACAAACTCATGGAGGCGGTGGCTTATTAATATTTTTAATTGAAATCGCAGCATTCATTGCTGTTATCCTCGGATTGATTGTGCTGGTACAAGGTGTAAGAAAGGTGCCGGTAAATTATGCTAAGCAAATTGTTGGTAACAGGCAGTTTGGCGGAGCAAGACAATTTCTTCCTTTGAAAGTAAATGCAGCGGGTGTAATGCCGATCATCTTTGCCCAGGCAATTATGTTTTTACCAACTATTTTTGCCGGATTCCAAACTACCGGGAAAAACTGGGCTTCCTATTTTACTGATCCGACCAATGGCGTTTACATGTTGGTTTATGGCATAATGACCATTGGATTTACGTTTGTTTACACATCCCTTATTTTTAATCCGAAACAAATGTCGGATGACCTGAAGCGTAGTAACGGTTTTATTCCTGGTGTAAAACCTGGTCAACCAACGACCGATTATATTGGAACCATCATGGATAGAATTACATTACCTGGTTCTGTTTTGTTGGCTATTGTTGGTATTCTTCCGGGAATTATGCAGTTGCTCGGAGTTACACAGGGATTTGCCACTTTCTACGGCGGTACTTCTTTGCTCATCATGGTAGCGGTTGTGTTGGATACGTTGCAACAAATTGAAACACAATTGTTGATGCGTCAATATGATGGATTAATGAGTGGTGGACGCATCCAGGGAAGGACAGCAGCACCAGGTGTTACTGGTGGAATTTAATTTTTTCCAGACTAAAATAAATTTTCAAAACCCTGGCTATCTTATGCCGGGGTTTTTTTAAAATATCTATAATGATTCATTATAAATCAAATGCGGAAGTAGAATTGATCAGGCAAAGTTGTCAATTAGCAAACGATAGCATTGCTTATGTGGCAGCTATGATAAAACCGGGCATTTCTACAATGGAACTTAATGACAAGGCTGATGAATTCATAAGAGATCATGGTGGCGTTCCAAATTTTTTAAACTACCATGAATATCCTTATGCCTGTTGTATCTCTGTAAATGATGCGGTGGTACACGGCTTTCCTACAAACGATCCTTTAAAGGAAGGTGATATTCTTTCCATTGATTGTGGAGCATTGAAAAAGGGATTTCATGGCGACACAGCTTATACTTTTGCTTTAGGAGAAATATCTGCGGAAGTAAAACAATTGCTTCGCGTTACGAAAGACGCACTTTATAAAGGAATTGAAAAAGCAGTTGTTGGCAATCGTGTTGGTGATATTTCTTTTGCAGTTCAGGATTATACAGAAAGAAGATTTGGTTATGGAGTAGTTCGTGAATTGGTCGGCCATGGACTGGGAAAGGATTTACACGAAGATCCACAGGTTCCAAATTATGGAAAAAGAGGAAAAGGGAATAAATTAAAAGATGGTCTTGTAATAGCCATAGAACCAATGATCAATCTTGGCGGCAAGGAAGTTTATAATGATAAAGACGGCTGGACGGTTCGCACTGCAGATGGAAAACCGGCTGCGCATTATGAACATACCGTCTGTGTTAGAAAAAATAAAGCCGACGTACTTTCTTCTTTTGACTCCATTGAAGCTGCTGAAAAAGCGAACCCGAATTTGTGTTCCGATTATTAAAAAGCAAAAGAAGAAATCCGGTTATTTCCTGCCCGACGGTCAGGCGGGCTTCTTTTGCTGTTTCAATTATTTTGTAAACATTTTCTCAGCCACTTCTTTATCATGTCCATAAATATCATCTCTGAAATTTAATTTTCCGTTTTCATCTACCCACGCGGTATAATAAGTGATAAAAACAGGAACCGGATCCTTCAATTTTACGAATTGTTCATTGCCACTATTCATTGCCTCATGTATTTTTTCCGGTGTCCATTTTCGGTTGTCTCGTAAAAGATAATCGGCCATCTTTTCAGCGTCAGCAAGGCGAATGCAGCCATGACTGTAAGCTCTTATATCTTTATTAAAAAGTTCTTTGGCGGGCGTGTCGTGAAAGTAAATATTAAACGTATTGGGAAATAAAAATTTCACCTTTCCCAATGAGTTTTGATCGCCGGGTTTTTGCCTTATTACCGGCAGTCCATTTTCTTGCCCTGTGATCTCCATATTATGCTCTTCCAGGTAATTTTGATCGGAATCCATCGCCGGTACGATTTCATTTTTCACAATACTCGGCGGAACATTCCAGTATGGGCTAAAAACAATTGTTGTAAGTAAATCAGAAAAAATTGTCGTGCTGTGCGCATCTTTTCCAACAACAACAGGCATTGTAAAAACTGTTTTGCCGTTATCGTAAACATGCAACAGAAATGCAGGAATGTTTACTTCAATTAATTGTCCCGGCGGATTTAGCGGCAACCAACGCATCCGGTTCATATTTATCAAAATCTGTTTTATTCGATGAATAACCGGTACACCCATTTGTTTCAGTGTCTCTTTACCAAGGACACCATCAGGAGTAAATCCAAATCTTGTCTGAAAATTTTTTATTCCGTTTTCAACGCCTTCATCATACAAATCTGAACTATCACTTTGCGTCATATCGCCGGTAATGAACAGAAGCTTTTTTATCGATATAATTTCCGGGTACCGGTGATTTTTTTTCAATTTTCTTTTTTCCGTGCTGTCTATAGCAGGCCAGCCGCCAGCTTTAGCGATTCCTACATATTTTCTTAATTGATCTGAAAGTAATTTATACGCAGGATTTATATCAGCATAATATTTTTTATCGCGTTGTTTATCATTTATTAAGGAGTCGGCAAACTGAAGGGCATTTTCTTTTTTAAAAGGAATAAATCGTTCGAGTTCTTTTCTTTTTACATATCCCTTTTTGAAGTTGGTCAATGAATATTCTATCAATCTTTCTGTTAATTGTAGTTCTGTTTTGAGCGCAGATTTATTATGATTTGAAATTGTGAGGTTGTCTGTTCCTTTAAAATTGTCTATCGTCTGTTGAAGCTTGTTTTCTTTGGCACTGGTATCGCCCGTAAAATTTAAAAGACTAGAAAAACCCATTCCCTGTTCAGATAAGCCGGTGGAAGAAAACCACGCATATTCATAATTTCGGGTATTGTAGAAACTGGTCATACGCTTTGCAATGGAATCTGGTATTTGATTTTTGGCGATATAATTTACCAGGTCAGAACTATCAAGGAAAAGATCGTTGTAAGCATTCTTTTTTGTAATGCTATAATCTCTTTTACTGATACTGTTCTCTTCTTTTTCGGTACGGTTGCAGGCAAACAAAATTATGGTTGCCAAAAGGGTAACGGAAACAAATCTTTTCATATTCAACTCACCTTTGCAAATGGTATGCCGTTTGAAGAAGGCAGAAGGCAGAGGGCAAAAAGCAGAAGGCAGAACAAAGCCCAAATCTTTTTCTTCCCTTGTAATTGCTGCCAATTGGCTGGTACGAAAAATCTCCCGGGTTCTTAAAATCCGGGAGATTAAAGGCAAAAGTAAAGCAACAAATATCGCTGATTCCTGTTTTCTTAAAAAACACAACTATACTTTATGCCACAACTAACTTTATTCATTTGATGTTTTCACCCTGCTTTGTTCTTCTGACGCTCCGCCGGTTCTTCTGTGTGGCTGATTTTTCGCCGGTTTTCCAAAGCGGTAAGAAAATGTGAGCGATACGGTTCTGTTCATTCTCCGGTTTTCTATGTTCAAGTCAATATCCTGGTATTTTACAGCGCCTGAAAACTGTTGCGAATTAAAAATGTCCCTCACACCGAGTTTCAGGCTTCCTTTATTTTTCAGAATTTGTTTTGAAACACCTGCATCAAGCCGCCACATGGCATCCATCACGATTTGCCCTTCTATTCCTTTTGACCGGTAGAACCCACTCACTTCTCCACTCCATCCTTTGCCAAATTTTATTTGGTTGCTCATGTTTCCAAAAAAAGTTATGGCTTGTGTACTCAACATACCTCCATTCAATTCACCTTTAAAAGCGGTATTTGAAACGTTAGTATAAACATTCGTGCTCCAAAATTTTGTTACCGGGAAATTAGCACTTACTGCAAGTCCATAATTTGTTTTGGTAGCAATATTGTCTTTCGTCTGAAATGTTTTTCTTTCAGAAGTTATTTGTCTCAAAACATCAGTAAAGGCATCGTGGGTAACGCTGTAATTCAATGTGGTACTCAAAAAACCATTGTAGGTGTGAGATAATTCCACATTATCGGTAAATTGTGGCTTCAATAAAGTATTGCCTACCTGGTAAGTATATTCATCCAGGAAATAATAGAACGGATTCAAATCCTCATAATCCGGCCGATCTATTCTTCTTCCGTAATTCACCGAAAATGTATTTTTTGTATTGGCCTGATAACTTAAATAAGCGGTAGGAAACAAGTTTGTATAGTGCCTGGTAAAGGAAGAATCTTTATTTACTAAATTGCCCAATTGGTCGCCTTTCGAGTTGGTATTTTCCGCACGTAATCCGGCCTGTATTCCCCATTTTTTTAATTGCTTACTGTAATTAAAATATATGGCGTTGATATTTTCTTTATAGATAAAATGGTTTGTTTTACCATAATCTACTACATAGCCGTTATCCGTTTTATTCTGATAAAGCGCATCATTATCGGTAGTAACATAGCTGCTTTTTATTCCTGTTTCAATTTTGCCGGCATTTTTCAGAGGAAAGGTGAAATCAGTTTTGCCGGAATAAATATTTACATTAGATGGAAGCTTTCCTTTTAATTCATCTCCCGGCCTTCTCACAGAGTGATCAGGAAATAAATAATTACTGATTAAACTTTGATTGGCATTTGAATAATAATTAAGATAATCAAGGTCAACCGTAAATTCTTTTCCGGCAGAATCGAAAACATGCCGCATATTTAGATTTGTTGCAAAATTATTTGAAGTCCGTTTGTTCAAATTGTCAGAAAGTGCAATCGAATCAGTCTGGTTACTGCTATTATTCAGGTTGGTCGTGTTAGTACCTGAATTTGTCCCTGGATTCAGATATCCGGACAAAACAAATCCAAGAGTCGTTTTTTTCGTTGCATAAAAATCCATCCCCACTTTTAAGTTGTTGTAGTTAGAAGTGTTTTTACCAATATTTTCCTGGTCAAAAATGGTTTGTATTTGTTTGGAAGTTGAATCTCTGAATCTCCTGGTAATGTGGTTATTTTGCTGGTTTTGCCAAAGAGAATAACTGTAATTTCCAAAAAGATTTACTTTATTGGTACGGTAATTTATATTGAAACTGTTGTTGGTTCTTGTATAATAAGATTGCTGCAAAGAAGCGGTGACACTGCCATTGATGCCATGCATTTTATTTTTCTTTGTTTTAATATTAATGATTCCTGAATTTCCTGAAGCATCATATTTTGCCGAAGGATTGGTCATGATTTCTATTTGGTCAATCGCTGATGAGGGCATGTTTTTTAAAAGATTTGCCAATTCCTGTCCGCTTAAGTAAGAAGGCTTTCCATCAAGCATAATGGTTACGCCTGTTTTTCCTTTGAGGCTTACATTTCCATCCTTATCTACAGAAACCCCGGGCGATTTTTCCAATACTTCCAATGCCGATGTACCCGCATTAGTAATAGAAGCATCTACATTAATAATGGTACGGTCAATTTTGCGCTCAATAAAAGGCTTTTTTGCAATAACCGTTACTCCTTTCAGTGTTTTAATTTGATCAGTTA
>JAHEZB010000138.1:0-2389 GCA_023251285.1 Chitinophagaceae bacterium
GGCAATAAAATATGTTGGGCAGCAAAAGTGCCGCCTTTGCTTAAACCAATATTTTCTCCATCTAAAGCAAAAATTTCATCCGGTAATTTTCTGCGTAAAGAAGCATTTGAAAATAAATTACCGATGCCGCCTTCTATGTCAACCCAGCTATCAGCACGCGTTGCACCGGTTTTATAACTAAGCTGATAAAATTTTTCTTTATGTTGCAGCAGATGAAGCGCCAAAGCCTTGAGCATTCTGCCTCTTTCCTGGAAAGTCATTTTGCGTAAAGCAGGGCTTCCGGTTTTTCTGCCATAATCAAGAATTGAAGCGAAGTCCAGTCCTTTTGTAGTCGCAGTTGCTATTATTTCTCCGTTTACAGCATTATATAATTGCTGCCCGTCGCCATCGCCTTCTATCCATTTTCCTGTAATATAGTTTCCGAGTTTCATTTACCTGTTTTTTTATCGCGCTCCTGACTGAATGAATCAGGCAATTACACGAATTTACACGAATTGGAAGAAAGAAAAATAAGGATGGAATTCATTTTATAGTTTCTGACACGTCCTATTTTTTTGCGCAATTAATTTTTTCTTGTCCTTAACCAGCTAAAAAAATTCATCAGGAAAATTCCAATGGCCATGCCACAAACTAAAAGCGTAACAACATGAATCGTGCGGATACAGTCGCTGCCAGTCAATCTTTCAAAATTGAAAATGGAAATGATGATTACGAAAAGTGAGATGGCCATTCCGCGTTGGTTGCTTCTTCCCATAATTTTAAATTTTAAAGTTTTAGTAATTGCATTCCATATAAAAATATAACATTTTGCTTACAAGCAACTCATTGGAAGCACCTTTTGAGTTAATTTAAAACTTATTTTTGTACTTATGAATATCTTCAGATTAGCAGCGGAACTTTTTTTAATTTATCTTCTATATAAATTCATTTTTGATTTTATTATTCCTGTGTACGAATCATCCAAAAAAATAAAAAAACAATTTGGAGAGATGCAGGAAAAAATGCAGAATAATATGAACCAATATCAGAATCAACAAAAGCCTGCACAACAATCCCAACCTGCAAAACCGGTACAAAAAGAGGGGGATTATATTGATTTTGAAGAAGTGAAATAAGAATTTCCCTACAGCAAAAGCACAAATAATTAAGATTTCTTTTTTCTAAAAATTACAAGCCTAAATCTTCTATTTTCACATTTGGCAAAAGATGAATGGTTTGCAATCCTGCCTTTTTTGCACCTTCAATATTATGTAAAGAATCGTCGATAAATAATGTTTCAGCAGCTTCAATATCAACGTTCTTTAAAACCCAATCATAACATGAAGGATCTGGTTTTCGCAAACCAATTTCACACGAATAAAATGCCTGATCAAAATATTCCTCCAGTGTTTTTACGCCTATTTGTTCATGTAAAGTCTCTTTAAAAGCTGCAATATGAACATAGTTGGTATTGCTCAAAAGATACGTTTTATATTTTGGCCTGATCCGTTCTAAAAATTGCAGGCTTTTTTCACGAAAAGAAAGAAGCATTGCATTCCAGGCTTTTCTGATTTCTTCATCTGACAAATGCAAGCCTGTGCAACGGTTGAATTCTTTATAAAAAATATCATCCGTAATTTCTCCAGTTTCGAGTTTCTGAAAAAGTTTATCAGCATTTGACTGCGAATACATTTCATCAAAATCAATAACGCCGAGTTTTTCGAACGCAATGCGGGTAAGGTTATAATCTACATCGAGGATAACGCCACCAAGATCAAAAATGATATTTTTAAATTTTTGCATGAGCAAAGAAAATTAATTCTGAGGGAATGAAAAAACCTCATTCGTTGAGGTAATAAAAAGCCGCACTACATAGAAAGTACGGCTTTTATGTTGTGGTCCCACCTGGACTTGAACCAGGGACCACCTGATTATGAGTCAGGTGCTCTAACCAACTGAGCTATAGGACCAATTACCGATAACGGTAATTTTAAGGCCTGCAAAAATAGAAAAATTAGCTTAGTCTGAAGAAATATTTTTTAGCAATATCTATTTCAGCAAAAGAACAAATAATGTTAAAAAGGGATTTGAAAACAGCTTGTAAATCTCTTAAAAAATATTTTTCGAAATTTTTACAAATCCTTCCTTTTAAATTTTCTCATAGAAATCATGATTGGGAAAACGATCCAGATAAATAAACCCACAAATGAAAGTAGAATTCCTGTATTACTTCCAAAAAAATCACGGAAAACAGCGCCTGTATAACCCATCAAAGCTGAAATATCCATTTGCAAAAGGATCTGAATGCGGCTAAGATCTATTGGATTTAAAAAGCTGAAAACCACCATTGCATTTTCCAATGGATAATCCTGGAATTGAAATAAAAGGAACAAAACCAACGCATCAAAGA
>JAHEZB010000138.1:2399-6369 GCA_023251285.1 Chitinophagaceae bacterium
GGATTGAAAGGCCAATGCCTTTTGCTTTATCCCTGGTTATTCCCGCCGCAAGCATCGCGATGCTGACAAAAACAATCGTAAGAAATAATCCCATCGCAATCATCATAAAGCCAGTTGCATCAGCATGATAAAGAAGAATCGGAATGCCGGCACCAATAAAAAAAGCAAGTGAGAGAGAACTGGCCAATCCGGAAAAAATACTAAGCCAGATGGTTCTTCGTTTTACCGGCTGACTGACGAGTAATTCAATAAACTCCGAACTGTTGTATATGTAAATGGTGGAGAAAATAATGCAGATCAACGGAACAATGATCAGGACAATGTTCAGCAAGCTCAACATTCCTTTGGCCGCATTATCTTCCAAATTAAAAACCGTAAGAGATATCAGTAGTAATAGAAGTGTATAGATCAATACAATTTTATTCTGAACAATATCAACAATTACATATTTTAAAATCTTTTTCATACGAATAATTTAAATAATTCAACAGTGAACCAGCTCTTGCTCATTCATCATTTTCCCAATCGCTTTTGCTAATTTAATTTCGCCAGTTTCTTCTTTCAGAGCGGACAGTTTTTTATGAAACAACAACTTTCCTTCCTGCATATAAAACACTTCTGTTACCAGGTCGTCCAGCTCGCTCAAAATATGCGAAGTGATCAAAATCAGTTTACCGTTTTCTTTTTCTTGAATTATTTTTTGTTTCAGTTTTTCTGAAGATAATGGATCCAGTCCGGCGGTTGGTTCATCAAGAATCAAAACATCCGGACGAAACATGAAAGCCAGGGCGGCGCTCACTTTCTGTGTAGTTCCACCGGAAAGGGTTACCATCTTTTTTTGCATCATCTGGTTCAAACCAAAACTCTTTACCAGCTCTTCATCAACATCTTTGTTGCTTTCTTTCCTGATGTCTTTCATCATGTCTATAAGGTTGGCAATTGTCATATTCTCAGGATAGCGGCCAATTTGAGGCATGTAGCCGATATGGCTGCGGTATTGCCATTTGTTGGTAATTAATTCGTTGTTGAAAAAAATAGAACCACTATCGGGAACAACCATTCCCAACAACGTTTTGATCAAAGTGGTTTTTCCGCAGCCGTTTGGCCCGAGTAAAGCAATGCATTCTCCTTTTGAAAATGTAACAGATACATTGTTCAGGGCGGTAAGTTTTCCGAATTTCTTGGTGATATTTTTTGTGTTTATCATAGTAGCAACGGCCTCATTAAAGGTTTTTCATCTTTTAAATTTTCAGGCGTGATGCCTGGTAATATTTTTTCACTTTTATCCAATAAAGAAACAATCAAACTTCTCAAAAGCATCAGGGCAGCAGGATTGCTTTCGATGATCATGGAATACATGCTGACAGGATGATAAGGAACATCACCAATGTTATCACGATTCAAATCATAACCTTCATATTTGTCCCAATAATTTCCATTAAAAGTATTCAACACAAGAGAACCATTTGTACCAATATCAAAAGTGTTTCCGAGGAAATCATTGTCACGAAAATCATTATCATCACAACTTGCCTGGATTTTCACGGCAAAGCCATTATTGGAAAAAGTGTTTTTATAAAAATTATTGCGACTGCATCCTTCCATGTGCAGCGCCGTTGTATTTCTTGTAAAATGATTTCCTGAAATTTCAGCGTCGGTAATGTCTTTCAGTAAAATTCCATAAGCCGCGCCGCCCCAGTTGTTCAGAAAATAATTGTTGTACATCCTGATGTGATTGGTATACATCACGGCAACGCCTGATTCATTTTCTTCAAAAACATTTGAGATATATGTATCATGATGTGAGAACATAAAATGAATTCCATAACGCACATTTTTTGTGCTGATATTTCTCCATATCAATGAATTGGTAACGAACTCAAAGTAAAGCCCGTCGCGATGTCCACGGATTTTGTTACCGATGATGAGCAAACTGTCGGAGCGCCAGCAATTGATTCCGTTTCCACTTTGGACTTCTTCTTTTCCATAAGCAGTAAGCGAATTATTTTTTATCGTACAGCTTTTTGAATTCTGCAGATAGATTCCAAAATTGGTATCATCCAAGATGTTATTCAATATGGAAATATGATAACTGTCGTAAACCATGATGGCGCCAATGTCTTTGATATCTGATCTACCTGTATGTTGCAATTTGAAACCTTCAATGGTTGCATTCGTTGTTTTTATTGAAACAATTTCGTATTTGCTTTCTCCGTCGAGCACCGGATAATTAATCCCTTTGAGCACAATTGATTTTTGAATCAAAATATTTTTCTCTTTATAAACTCCCGGCCCGACAAAAACAGTATCGCCATTTTCTGCAAAATCGATCGCTTTTTGAATGGATTGAAATTGCTTTGATTTGCCAACATACACACCTTTGCCAATAGAAACGACCTTCCCGTCCACAGAAGTTGAAGTAAAAAGAAAAGCGACTGATATAAACAGAAAGATGTTTTTCATTATTGAACTTTTAGTAAATCGTTCCACGAAACTTGTTCGCCGGGGAACTTTTTGGCAGCTTCTTTCAACTGATTTTCATCGCTGAAATTGGCAATGTCTCCTCCCATTGGCGAATGCAAATCATTACTCTTTAAAAGAAATGCTTTTTCAGCGGCAATAAAATTATGTGGTTCATCAAAATTTACCAGCCATGTTTCTTTGATATCGTTATTATTAATCGTGTTTGATTTCATAAATCCAAGCAGGCAATGCATATCATCAAACTTGTAAACCTTTCCTTTTTTAGTAACTATTTCCGCACCAAAATGCTGATCGGCAATACTCATTTTGCAAAAGCTGCAAGCGTCTTTTCCAAGCTGGATTGGCTGTGGGCCAGAGTTGCACGATATGAGTGCAAAAATGAAGAAAGTAGAAATTGCTAATATTGTTTTGTTTACTGGCTGCATGTTCGTTTTTTTTACTTTTATTAATTGAGTGATTAGGGTTGTCAATAATAGCAAACCTACTCCTATAAAAATCCAGCCCCCGATATCAGGAATAGAATAGGCGCCAAAATTTAATAATTGTTTGTAGCCAAATATTGGCGGTTGATAACTCATTCCCGGAACCTGGATTGCTGCGTTGGGATCAAGATCGTGACCATAATTATAATTCCACCTGTAAAAATCTATCATAGCAATAATCCCAAAAAGAAAGAAGGAGACAAACAAGGTAGTAAGCCATTCTCTTTTATTAATAAGTACCACTACAAAGCAAAACAATGCAAAAAATCCAATAATATAAGGAAGCACTGTGAACTCAATGAAGTTATTTGCGTGAAGCGTTTTCATTCCGATATAATGGTTCAAACCATTGATGATATCTACGTTTCCTGCTAATTTATTTGGGTACATTTTCAATACCAATCCTTCCGGATATTGTGGCGCCGTTAATTCTATCTGCCACAACGGAACAAACAAAACCACAATTAATGCCAGTCCGCAAAGAATGGTTATTGCTTTTGAAAATCCGGATAATTTTTTGTCTTTCATAATCTTAATTGAAACGCTTTTAATTTTGAATAACCCGTTTCAAGTTTCTTAAAAACCAACAGGATTTTGAAACCTGCTGGTTTTGTTTGTTTATTTAGTCAATACTGAATCTGCTGCATCAGAATTTTTACCTAAACTAAATGAGATGGGAACATTAGAACCTTTTGGAGAGACCCGTAAATAGCCTTGCATTTCCTGGTGCAACGCGCTACAGAAATCAGTGCAGTAGAATGGATAAATTCCGGCTACTTCAGGAACCCATTTCAACGTTTGCGTCTCACCGGGCATAACCAGCAATTCCGAGGTATTCGCACCTTTTACCGCAAATCCATGAGGAACATCCCAGTCTTGTTCCAGGTTTGTAAGATGAAAATAAACATCATCACCAAGCTTTACTCCCTCAATATTATCAGGAGAGAAATGTGAGCGTATCATCGTCATATATACATCTACCCGGTTTCCGGTACGCACCACTT
>JAHEZB010000139.1 GCA_023251285.1 Chitinophagaceae bacterium
TTTTACTGCGCGGGAAGAATCTGTTTTAGAAGGAGGCGCCTTTGTAGAAGTATTGCATCCGAAAGAAACGGTAATGGCGGCGAATAGTAAAAAAAGGAGCTTCATGTGTTATTTTTAAGTTGAATAAACAATTAAAACCCTTGTTTCTCAAAGATAATATTTATTACCGATCTATAAGCTCAAATTTCTTTTTTACAAAGGAAAAGCGAAAGATCGCTGTCGTGAAGGTCTATCTTAAATTCCAAATTATTTTCATTAATTTTTTATATTTCTATCCTGCAAAGTTGCGCGAGTTCGAATTTTATTTGTTAGCATAACTTGGTGCCTGACCTAACATAGGCCTCTTTTTTAGAGATATTTATACCAAGTTCCTAATCGAACAAATTCAGTGACTACAACGCGCATTTGTAAAATGCTTTTAACTTCTTCAATTTCTTTTTAAAAGAAATTCTAATTTGTGTATAATTTAAAACATTTTATGAAAGCAACTTTTTTTGTCTCTTTAGCATTTGCTGCTTCTTTTTTTATTTCATCCTGTACTACAATATCTAAAAAAAATCTTCCTGCAAAAAAGCAAGTTTCGGCAGCAGATTCTATTAATGTAAAGCTTCAATTGGTGAGCAATGTGCCGCAAATTCCGGTGGAATTAAACACCCCGGCTGATAATAGCGGAAGAGCTTTTATTACAGATAACAAAGGAAAAATATGGATACTTAAGAATGATTCGGTACTCGCAAAACCATTTTTTAATCTCTATGAAAAAATAGGCAAGCAGGACAAAAGTTCGCTTGTGGGGATGGTTTTCAGCGTAGCCTTTCATCCGCAATACGCCACCAATCATAAATTTTATGTGTGTTATAATGCGCCATCAAAGCCGCATACCGACGATTCAAAAATCGTTGTTTCTGAATTTCTTTGTGAGAAAAACAATCCCGACCAGGCGGATCTGCAATCAGAACAAAAAGTTTTAGAACTGAAAGGAAAGGTGGTTCAGAATAATGGCGCACAGATTGCCTTTGGGCCCGATGATTATTTATATATTTCCGTGGGCGATGAGAGTGCAAATGATACGACGTATCAGTATCACGCACAAAATCTTCAATATTTGAATGGTAAATTGCTTCGAATTGATGTAAACAAAACTCCCTATGGCATCCCTGCCGACAATCCTTTCATCCATATAAAAAATGCAAGGCCGGAAATATGGGCGTACGGCTTCCGTAAGTTGTGGCATTTTTCGTTTGATCCACATACAGGTTTGCTTTTTGGAGGCGATGTAGGCCAGGACAGGGCAGAGGAAATAGATATAGTCAAAAAGGGTTTAGATTATGGTTGGCCGCTTATGGAAGGTGATAGTGCTTTCCAAAAAAGCGATCAGATGAACCAAACGGCATTTGCCGCGCCTATTACTACGTACTCACATAAAACCGGTATTTGTGTTATAGGTGGCAATTTTTATTATGGAGATGAAATCCCGCAATTGAAAAATAAATATTTTTTTGCCGATTGGAAAGACAAGCTTTTTGCACTGAACAAAGATAAATATGGTAATTGGCACAGGGAAGCCGTTAAGATCATGAACCAGCCGGCCGGCTCATTTTTTATTTGCGGCTGTAGTGAAGACTCAAAAGGGCAGCTATTTGTGATGGGCTATGTAGTAAATGAAACAGATGAGAAAGGAGCAATTTATAAAGTGATAAAAGATTAAAATAAATTTATAGGATTTACTGGTATGATGATATGCCCTTCTTTCCGGAATTTAAAATCGATCCACACCCTGCTATCCTTGGAATGTTTCAAAGAATTGTAGACCGCTGTCCTGCGTTTAAAACTCACTACAATACGTTATCTTCATCTAAAACTGAGAAAAAGGCGGATAAAGTGGAATATATTCAGATATCCGGTAAAGGCGGCATTGTAGAGAAAGCAGAACAAGGTATTTAAAGTAATGTACGAGATTATTACTACGGAAGAGGGCTAATAAAGATTTGAATTTGAAATCTGAGGCTTTGAAAATGTCCTGAGTTGCAAACTCAGGACAGCAGCTGAAAGCTTTCAAATGTCCCGAGTTGCAAACTCAGGACAGCAGCTGAAAGCTTTGAAATGTCCTGAGTTGCAAACTCAGGACAGCAACTGAAAGTTTTGAAATGTCCTGAGTTGCAAACTCAGGACAGCAGCTGAAAGCTTTGAAATGTCCCGAGTTGCAAACTCAGGACAGCAGCTGAAAGCAGAACAAGGTATTTATAGTAGTTTACGAGATTATTACGATGGAGAAGAATGCGGACTATTAAAGATTTGAATTTTAAAATCTGAGCGTTTGAAATGTCCTGAGTTGCAAACTCAGGACAGCAGCTAATTCTTATTGTAGGTTCACTACGGATAGCAGAGGGGCGGACCGATTCCGCATAAAACATGCGCTTTAGATTCAACCAACTATTCTACAGTAAAAAAAAGAATTTGCATGGATGACAACACGAATCAAAATTTACGAAGCAGCGACTGGTTTGCACGAAAGGGCAAGATGGGATTTATCTACCGTGCGTGGATGAAAAACCAGGGTATTCCGGATTATGAATTTAACGGAAAACCGGTGATCGGTATTTGCAATACGTGGAGCGAGCTAACACCTTGTAACGCCCATTTCAGGGAGCTGGCAGAGTCAGTAAAAAAAGGAGTTTTGGAAGCGGGTGGTTTTCCTGTTGAGTTCCCCGTAATGTCACTGGGCGAAACATTGATGAAACCTACCGCCATGCTGTACCGCAACCTGGCAAGCATGGACGTGGAAGAATCGATCAGGGCTAATCCACTCGATGGAGTCGTTTTGCTATGCGGTTGTGATAAAACAACGCCTTCACTTGTTATGGGAGCCTGTAGTGTAAACATTCCAACTATCGTAGTTTCAGGAGGGCCAATGCTAACCGGACGGCATAATGGTAAAAGTATCGGCACAAGTGACATATGGAGATACCACGATGATTTAAGAGGAAATAAATTAAAGGAAGACGAATTGCTGACTATTGAATCTGCTATGTGCCGAAGCCGTGGCCACTGTGCGGTTATGGGTACCGCCTCTTCTATGGCTTGTATGGTGGAATCATTGGGAATTTCCCTTCCGGGTAATGCGGCAATCCCTGCTGCTGATGCAAGGCGCAAAGTGCTGGCGCAGCTATCTGGTTTGCGAATCGTGGAAATGGTAAGGCAAAATGTAAGATTAACAGATATTCTTACCCGCGATGCGCTTGAAAATGCCATCAAGGTAAACGCGGCTATCGGCGGCTCTACCAATTTTGTAATACACCTGTTGGCAATAGCTGGCAGGATTGGCGTGCCCCTTGAATTGAAGGACTTTGATACTTTATCGGCCAATATTCCCCTTATTGTAAACCTTCAGCCATCGGGAAAATATTTTATGGAAGACCTGTTCTACGCAGGTGGATTGCAACCGGTAATGAAAGAACTGGATGCGATTCTTCATACCGGCTGCCTGACTGTTAATGGAAAAACGGTCAGGGAAAACTACCGTAATGCACAAATTTTTGAGGCGGATGTAATTGCCCCAATGAATAAACCTTTCAGGGAAGAAGGTGGCCTTGTAGTGTTAAAAGGAAATATTTGTGAAGACGGCGCCGTGATGAAGCCGTCAGCAGCCAGTTCGCATTTAATGCAGCATACGGGAAAAGCAATCGTATTTGAAGACATAGAAGATTATAAAAACCGGGTAGATGATGACGATCTTGATGTAGACGAAGACAGCATTCTTGTTTTAAAAAACGTTGGGCCGAAAGGCTATCCGGGAATGCCGGAAGTAGGAAATATGGGCTTGCCTAAAAAGCTGTTAGAGAAAGGAATTACCGATATGGTTCGTATTTCTGATGGCAGAATGAGCGGTACAGGATTTGGAACTGTTATTCTTCATGTGTCACCGGAAGCCGCGCTTGGCGGCAATTTCTCGGTTATTCAAACAGGAGATTTAATTACGCTGGACGTAGCGAACCGCAGCCTCAATGGAGCTTTGAGTGACGAAGAATTACAACAAAGAAAAAAACAGTTTGTTCCTTTGCCTCCTGCAACTGAAAGAGGGTATGTTAGTATGTACGTTAACCACGTGCAACAGGCGCATTTAGGAACCGACCTGGATTTTTTGCGCGGAAGCTCCGGAAGTGTGGTATTAAAAGATTCGCATTAGGTAGCTTTTCTGCGCAATATCTGGCAAGAAAATCTCTCTCGGCAGTTCGCGCGGTTGTGAGGATCAATTAAATACTCTATTAACTCAAAAAAAGAATATGAAATTTAAAGAGCAAGTAGCGATAGTAACCGGCGCTGGCCAGGGAATTGGTTTTGAAATTTGCCGGAGGCTTGCATTGGAAGGAGCGTTGGTTATTTTAAATGACGTAGATGAAAACCTTACGCAGGCAGCAGCGAACACTATTAACGAAGATGGAATAAATAAATGCATTCCTTTTGCCGGCGACGCTGGCGATGCAATTTTTATTCAAAATATGGTAGATGAAACGGTAGAAAGATTTGGGAAAATTGACATGGTAATTGCCAATGCCGGGATCACTCTTTTCGGAGATTTTTTTACCTATTCTCCGGAATCTTTTTCAAGAGTTTTACAAGTGAATCTTGGTGGCACTTTTTTCCTCGCCCAGGCGGCAGCTAATCAAATGAGAAAACAGTTAACAGGTGGCTCTTTGTTGTTTACATCTTCCGTCACCGGGCACCAGGCGCATAAAGACCTTGCGGTGTATGGAATGACAAAAGCCGCGCTGGAAATGCTGGCTAAAAACCTGGTGATCGAAGTTTCAAAATACAAAATAAATGTAAATACAATAGCCCCCGGAGCTACTCTAACAGAAAGAACTTTGAACGATCCGGGCTATGAAAAAATATGGTCTGAACTTACACCGATGGGCCGCCCGGCTACAGTAGCTGATATAGCAAATGCGGCGCTTTTCTTTGTGTCCGAAGACGCAAAACACATTACAGGACAGAGTTTAATCGTAGATGGTGGATGGACATGCATTAGCCCTTCGCCTTTTTGAATAAAAAATATAGATATAATACATTTACCCAAATGTGTTCCGACTTTTGTTTTATATTTGTTACAACGAAAATCGAAATGGCGGATAAATGTCTGTTTGCTGTGGATGCTCGTTACTTTAATTTTAGTTCTGCCGGACACGTTACATAAAAGAGAATTCAGTTTTAGACACTTCAACGCTAAATATTATCAGCTCATCATATTGATACGCCTGGTGGCACACTGGCAGACCGGTTTCTTGACAAGATAGCGTTTCGCAAAACGAAAAAGACGAACACCACTTAAAATACACGGCAGATGCTTGTTCGTTGTCAGCAATGCTGTGTCAGACTTTATTAATGCAATCCTTAAATTAAACAGTACTATGGCTAATAATAAAACCATTTTTGTAACCGGAGGAACCGGCAACCAGGGAGGTGCGGTTGCAAGAAATTTGGCGCAGCAAGGCTTTAGAGTAAAAGTGCTTACAAGAAATGCAAATTCAAATAAGGCTCAAAATTTAAAAAAGCTAAACGTTGAACTGGTACAAGGAGATTTAAATAAGCCTGATACTTACCGGCTACATTTGAAAGATGCAGATGGAATTTTTAGTGTTCAAACTTTTGAAAACGGAGTTGATAAAGAAATAAACCAGGGGATTACCCTGGCGACACTTGCGAAAGAAGTTGGTACAGCGCATTTTTTATACTCTTCTGTGTTTGGGGCTCAGCTGAATACCGGCGTTCGTCACATTGATAGCAAATTCCAAAACGAAAACCATATTAAGCAAATCGGGTTACCATTTACGATTATCAGACCTACTTCATTGTATGAAAACTTTTTAATACCGCAAGTAAAAAAAGGAATACTAAAAGGAAAACTTGTACAGCCAATTGGCAGAGACACAATACAGCAATATGTAGCAGCAGAGGATATCGGGAAAGCCGCTGTAAAAATATTTTTAAATAGCAATAAGTATTTGGGCAAAACAATTCCACTCGCAGCAGAACAATTGAGCACACGGGAAGTTGCGGATAGATTTTCCAAAGTGCTGAACAAAAAAGTAACCTATAAAAAGCTGCCTGTGTTCATCACAAAGTTATTTCTTGGAAAAGACCTTTATAAAATGTTTAAGTGGATAGATGAGAAAAGCATTTTTCAAATCGAAGATGTAGAGTTAACGAAAAAAGAATTTCCAAATCTGCTAAGTCTTCAAAGCTGGATAGGAATGAATTTTAAATCATAAACACTTATAAAACGCGAATATGGAATTATTCATTTATGGAGTGTACACCTTTCTTGCAGCGTACAATGCCGGTA
>JAHEZB010000140.1 GCA_023251285.1 Chitinophagaceae bacterium
GGGCATGGAATTCTTCAACGTGATTTTGATAAAATGGAACATAACTCAGCAGGCCTGGGTTTAAAAAATATTCAAAGCAGGATCAGGGTTTTAAAAGGGAAAATATTTTTTGAGATTGATAATACCCATACATATTATAAAGTAACCATTGAAGTTCCCAGGGAACCGATTAAATAAATTGTTGTTTTTTATATTATTTTCTTTTATCTTTTGCCTTTAAGCCCATTACATATGACCCCCGAAATCATTAATGTAGCCATAGCAGACGATCATAAAATTTTCAGAAGAGGTGTAATACTTTCCCTGAAAACCTATCATAATATCCGGTTTATGCTCGAAGCAGAAAACGGTGAAGAACTGATAAAAGGTATTGAAAAAGAAGAGCCGGATATTGTATTAATGGATCTGAAAATGCCGGTTAAAGATGGAATTGAGACGACAAAATATCTTAATAAACATTATCCGAAAATCAGGATCCTTATTCTTACTATGTTTGAAGATGAACGGTTTGTTGGCCACCTGATGGATAGCGGAGCCAATGGTTATTTATTAAAAAGTACCGAGCCTGCCGAAATAAAACAAGGTATCATGGACGTGATGACCAACGGCTTTTATCTCAATAATTTTGTAAACAGGGTTCTGATAAAAAAGAATTATGCAAAGCAAAAATTTAATCCAAATCTGAACAGCCAAATCACCATAAGTGAAAGGGAAAAAGAAGTGCTGTCGCTGGTTTGTATGGAATATACCGCCCAGGAAATCGCCCAAAAAATGGATATCAGTGCACGTACTGTTGAAGCAATCAAAGACAGATTGATGGAGAGATTTGGTGTAAAAAATTCAGTAGGCCTTGTTTTCTTTGCAATGAAAAATTCTTTGATTGATTAGATAAATATCGCCGTTAGAGAAGGTTCGGCTATTTCACCCTTTCAGGGTTTTTTACCAAAAAATCTTTCCAGCCATTAATTTTTTTTGAGGAATTATTTAATAAACCGTTTCCCTGGAAATGATGGCAAACTGCTACAGCGAGTGCGTCTGTCGCGTCAAAAGATTTTGGATTTTCTTCAAAAACAATCAATCGTTGTAGCATTTTTAAAACCTGTAATTTATCGGCATTTCCGTTTCCTGTAATTGATTGTTTTACTTTTCTCGGTGAATATTCTGTAACGGGAATTCCGGCTTGCATCGCTGCTGCGATCGCTACACCCTGCGCCCTGCCAAGCTTTAGCATGCTTTGTACATTTTTGCCAAAAAATGGCGCTTCAATCGCAAACTCGTTTGGCGAATGTGTTGAAAGTAATTCGCAAACTTTTTTATGAATCATTTGAAGCCGTTCATAAGCGTCTTTTTTGGGAGAAAGTTTTAGTACATCCATAATAATTAACGACATTCCGGAGCCAGTAATTTTAATGATTCCAAAACCCATAAATAAGGTTCCCGGGTCTATGCCTAAAATGATTTTTGAATTTGTATTCAATTGAAGTTTATTTTTACCGCCTTTATACGAGTTTGTAAATTAATAGAAATAATCGGTACCAGGAGTTCATGATTGGCAACAAAAATATCAAAAGAATCTTTAAATATGTTCTTGCGCCCTTGCTGGCAGGCTGGTTATTTTATTCTCTTTATCAACAAATAAGATCTCAGCCAAATCTGTATCAGTCCATTCAGTTGATGAAAGAAGCGCCTTTTGGTGCAATGGCCTGGAAGTTTTGGGCGGTGATTTTTCTTGCCTTTGTAAACTGGGGATTAGAAGCAAGAAAATGGCAGGTGCTTGTCAAGCCGGTTCAAAATATGAATTTTTTGCGGGCATACAAATCCGTTTTGAGTGGTTTAACCTTATCCTTAAATACGCCAAACCGAATGGGAGAATATGGAGGTCGTATTTTATATATTAAAGAAGGCGGCAGGCTAAAGGCAATATCTTTATCCATTGCAGGTAGTATCAGCCAACTCATCATTACGTTGCTTTTAGGGTGCGGCGGTTTGATTTACCTGTTGTATTTTCAAGAAACGCATTCCGGTCCGATCATGGGGCTTTCGGTCTTTTGGATCAAGGTTTTATTGCTGATCTCTTCAATCATAACTTCGATTCTCATTTTGTTTTTCTTTCGTCTGGCCTGGCTGATCAGGTTGATTGAAAACATTCCTGCTTCAAAAAGATTCATTCAATACGTAAAAGTTTTGGAAGAGTTCACTCCTAAATTATTGTTAAGGCTGCTTTCCCTTTCTTTCTTTCGGTATCTTGTTTTCGTCCTACAATATATTTTACTCTTACAGGTGCTGAATGTGGCAATATTTTGGGTAGATAGTTTTTGGATCATCAGCGTTTTGTTCCTTGTACTTGCAGTAGTGCCATCATTTGCAATAGCAGATTTAGGAATTAGAGGCAAATTTAGTACTGAATTATTGAGTGTTTACAGTTTGAATACGGTAGGCATATTAGGCACTACTTTTGGTATCTGGATAATCAATTTGTTTGTGCCGGCAGTAGTGGGCAGCATTTTAATTTTAGGCATTAGATTCTTTAAAGACAAATAATATAATTTGAAAGCACTTATCTTTTTCTTTCTTTTACTTTTTTCAACACCGCACCAGGATTTTGAAGAATTCTGTGGTGTGAGGAATACTTCGTTTAAAGATGGTGAAGAAGTTACCATGATCGTTTATTACACCACGCTCGGAATGTACGTTGGCGCAGGAGAAGCGAAATTTACAACATCGATCGAAAGATATAACGGCGTGCCGGTTTATCATTGCATCGGTACCGGCAATACTTATTCCTTCTTTGATAATTTTTACAAAGTTCGTGATCGTTATGAAACTTATATTGATACAGGCACCATGTTACCTGTCAAGTTTATCAGGAATGTGTATGAAGGCGGTTCCAAAATATATAACAACATTACCTTTAATCATAAGGCAGGTACTGCAGTTTCTACCAATGGTGTTTTTAAAGTAACGCCCTGCATTCAGGATGTGATCAGTTCGGTTTATTATGCGAGAAATATTAATTTCAATAAGTACAAGCCCGGTGATAAAATTCCTTTTGATATGTTCCTGGATGACCAGATCTATCACCTCTATTTGCGCTATGAAGGAAAGGAAAATGTGAAAACAAAATATGGTAAATTCAGGGCGATAAAATTTAAACCACTGCTGATCAAAGGAACCATTTTCCAGGGAGGCGAAGATATGAATGTGTGGGTAAGTGATGATGCCAATCATTTATTGTTGCGCGCTGAAAGCCCGATTTCAGTGGGCTCAATCAAAGTTGACATGATGGGATACAGAAATTTGCGTTACCCGCTTACTTCATTAATTAGCTTCAGGTAAAATAAATTTAGTGGACGAAATTTACTTGCGCTGGTTTTCCTCCTGCTTATTTTCAATATGTTTCAGCCTGAATAAAATTAAAAGAGAAATTCCGACAACCAGGTAAGTTATGGACAAAATAATATTTTCTGTTGATGAAAGCGTAATGCCTCTGAGTTGTTCCCGGATAAAAAAATAAGCGATAATGATGATGCTGATTATTAAAAAAATAAAACTGACTCTTTTCATTTCTTCTACTTTTGATTAAGAACAAAACTTTGTACTAATTCCTAAAAAATAAGAATCCACATTATTTGTTTATTTACTGTTGATGATGAACGAAACTTTGAGCCTTGAACTTTCAACTTTGAACTAAATGTTTTCCAGCTTAAAAGTTTCTTTACTGCGAATTCCTTTTATTGTTTGCTGAAGATTGCAACATTCTATTTCACGATCGTGTTCAAAAAATAGAATAAAGTCTTTTTCCAAAGCTTCTGCAAGAAAAGATTTTTTTTCTACTAAAGTTTCCAGAGGCCTTGTGTCATAAGCCATCACATAAGGAATGGGAAGATGAGCCACAGAAGGCAAAAGATCCGCCATATAAACAATCGTTTTGTCTTTGTATTTTATTTGCGGCAGCATCATCGATTCTGTATGTCCATTTACTAAACGGATTTTTACATTTTTAGTAAAATCAATTCCTTCTTTTGTTTCAACAAATTTTAGTTTTCCGCTTCGCTGGATCGGTAAAATATTTTCTTTTAAAAAGCTTGCTTTCTCACGATCGTTTGGGTGAACAGCCCATTGCCAGTGCTTTTCGTTACTCCAGTAAGTTGCATTTTTAAACGCCGGAGCCAATTGGTCATTTACTCTTTCTATCGAGCCGCCACAATGGTCAAAATGAAGGTGGGTCAAAAAAACATCGGTAATATCATCTTTTGAAAAGCCATATTTTGCCAATGATTTTTCAAGGGTATCATCGCCGTTCAAGTAATAATAACCGAAAAATTTTTCATCCTGTTTATTACCCATTCCATTGTCAACCAAAATCAATCTGCCTTCATCTTCAATCAACAAACATCTCATCGCCCAGTTGCACATATTGTTTTCGTCAGGCGGATTTAATTTTTCCCACATACTTTTTGGAACAACGCCGAACATTGCTCCGCCGTCTAATTTGAAATGTCCTGCATTTATGGAATATAATTTCATGAACTTTAATTTAAAAAAACTTTATTGCGCTATTTGCAATTTTGGTTGCTTAGCCAAAGTATATAAAAAGATAACAAACGAAATGATAAAATAAGTCATCAAAAATAAAACCGCATTTCTCATTCCTCCTAAACCTTCCGTTACCATTCCAAAAGTCATCATGCCGATGACCGTACTTACTTTATCACAAACATCATAGAAACTAAAGTACGAAGCCGTATCTTTTGTCGGTGGCATAAATTTAGAATACGTGGATCTCGACAGCGATTGTATTCCTCCCATTACCAGTCCGACCGTTCCGGCAAGGCAATAAAAAGCAAATTCAGAATATACAAAAAAAGCCCAGGCACAGATGCCCGCCCAGATCAGAACTCCAACAGATAACACTTTTAAGTTTCCAATCATTTTAGAAAAGAAGGAAAATAAATAAGAACCTCCGATTGCAACAATCTGAATGATCAAAATAGTGAGGATCAGTTTTCCGCTATTAGCCGCATCCGTTTCCTTATTTCCGGTGTTGGGAAAAATTTGTTGCTTGGCAAATAATGCCGCTGAATACATTACGGTTTCCACGCCCATTCCTAAAAAAAAGAATGCAAGTAAGAAGCGTTTTAATGTGTCCTGCGTTTTTAATTCGTTCCATACTTTTCTCAATTCAGCATAACCTTTTGTAAACACATTATGGCTTTTAGAAACCGGATTAGCAACGCCTTTTGGTAAAACAGCGAATGTTATTTGAGCAAAAGTCATCCACCAGATACCAGTCAGAAGGAAAGAGACTTGTGATGCTTTTGCAGAATCTGCAATGCCAAATAAAGCTGGTTTGCTAACGATGATCAAACAGATAATTAATAAAATAACGCTTCCTACATATCCCAGGGCAAAGCCTTTGGCACTCACGCGGTCCTGGTCTTTTTCAGCAGCGATTTCCGGCAGGTATGCGTTGTAAAAAACAAGGCTCGCGCCGAAGCCAATAGACGCTATTATGAAAAGTACGATTCCCAATTGAGGATTATCCGGTTTAAACCAATACATCGCGCAGCAACTTAATGAACCGAGGTAACAAAAGAATTGCATGAACCTTTTTTTATTTCCAAAAGCATCTGCAATGGAAGAAAGTAAAGGCGAAAAAATGGCAACCGTTAAAAAGGAAAATGCAACGGCATAAGCATATAAAGCGGACGGTTGATTGAAAACACGTCCAAGAAAAACAATTTTTTTGCCGGAAGTAACCGCCTCATAATATGCAGGAAAAATGGAAGAAGTAATTACCAGGCTGTAAACTGAATTGGCCCAATCATACATGGCCCAACCCGTAATCACTTTTTTCGAAGCAGTTTGCATTTAAAAAATAAATGGTTGAAGTGATAGATCTTTTTAGAGGAGAAAAGTAATTCTTTTTTGGAAGAAAGGAAATAAAAAATTTTAGACCGAAACAAAAACCGGCATTTTTTGTTTGTCCACTGAAAATGAATTATGGATAAAGTTTATGCTAATAAGAATGTAATTAGAAACATAAAAGGCGGTTATTTATTGTTTTACTGACAAGCGAATTTTTTTCGTTTACGCCTGCCGTTATATCTGTTATGTTTGCGCAATGTACTTTTCGAAAGCAGAGAAGGTGCTTTTATTTCTGAATATATCCTGTATAAAGAAGCACCAATAAGACAATTCCTAAAATCACCCTGTAAATTCCCCATAAACGAAAACCGTGTTTTTTCAAGAATTCAATAAAAAATTTAATGGCGATCATAGCAA
>JAHEZB010000141.1 GCA_023251285.1 Chitinophagaceae bacterium
TCCCAGGATTTTGACCGTCCCACTATTTACATGTTTTTGCATAATTCTCTTCTTATTGGCAATAAAATACATGGCTATGCCAATAAATGGAACAAGAAAAATAGTAATGCTTTGGGCGAATACAATTAGTTCCAGCGGCAGGTTTCCAAATATCATCGCGATGATTGCGCCACATACCATTACGAGTCCGATAATGGCTCTTGTTATTTTAGAACTTAAATGGCTGCCAAAACCTAATCCGTCACTTAATAATGTACCGCCGACGGCAGCATTGCCTACAAGTGAGGAAAAAGATGCACCGAAAAATCCGGCTAAAAATAAATTGGTTGCATATCCTCCAAAAAGCGGCTTAAGTGCGCTTGCCATTTGCGTAGCGCTATTTACTTTGATGTCTTTTGGGTTTAAAACGGCTGCCGCGCATATTAAAACAAGTGAGCTCATTACGCCCAAAATAAGAATACCAACAACACTGGTGCTTGCGTTACTTTTTACTGCTTCTCCCGCTGCTGCTTTTTTTCTTTCCTGCACCAGGTAACATTGATAAAAAGCGCCGACAATTGAAAAACACGAAGCGATAAACGCAATAATTAAACCTTCTGAACCAATGGGGATATTCGGTACAAATCCAACAGCAATTAGTGGAAAATCAGGCTTTACAAAAAATAAGGTTGCCACGAAACAAAGAAGCATTAACGCTACCAACGCGATCATCAATCTTTCCAGCGTTTTGTAAAAACTTCTGAAAAAAAGTAAGGCGATGCCGATTACATTAAAAACGATGATCCATATTTTGGGCGAAGTGCCTGTTGCTTCAGCAAAAGCAATTCCCACCCCCGTTGAATTGCCGGCCTGAAAGGAGGTAGTTACGAGGAATATCCCAATCCCTATTACCACAGCAACCGTATTTCCCCATTCTTCACGAATATTTGCCAGAAGGGAATTTTTAGTTGCCAACCCAATCCTTGCTCCCATATTGGTGAAAACGATCATGAAGAAAATAGCTACTGCGATGATCCAGATCATTGAATATCCGTATTCAGCGCCCAATTTGGTGGTTATGGTTATCTTACTTGGACCAAAAACCATAGCGGCAATAATAATTCCGGGGCCTAATGTCGTTAACCAGCGAATAATCCGGCTTTTTATATCATTCAAGATGATCGTTTTTTAATGTTGAGTAATCCTTTTTCATTCCATCATGATTTACATTCCACCTCACCTTTTTTTTGTTCCGGGAAAATAGGAATCATCGTTATTTCTTCGTTTACTGCTGTTTGTTAAGACGTATTTGATTGTGACACTGTTTTTCTATTTTACTTCACCACTTTGCATCAACCATTTTGTCAAAAATTTTACACCTTCATCTGTAACCGGTTCATGACCACCTTCATGTATTAGCAGGCTTATCCTGTCTTCAATTCCTAACTTTTGGTAAGGAATTTTAGCATTATTGAATTCTTCTTTAATCTGTTGCCAGTATCCGATCGGATCCTTCTTCCCAGTCTGGATCATTAAAGGCCGGGGGCAAATCAAAGAAACAAGATCCTTGTCGGAAAATTCGGTAAGCCAGCCAGAGAAACCAGCATGCGTTTCGTTTGGCCAAAAACTGGTTCTTTTATCCGGAAGAACCATTTTATTTCTTCGCTCATTAAAAAATGCAGCCGCTATACCAGCCTTAATCCTTGGCTCAAGTGGCATAAAAAACTGCGTTGCCAACCCACCCCATGAAACGCCCCACATTCCCACCTTTTCTTTGTTGATCCTCCGATCAGCAAGAACGGTATCGAGCAGGTTTTGTAGACGAACCAGCTCAATACCCGGAAGACTGATATTTGCCAGGCGGCAAAGGCTTTCAATGTAATTACGCCGTTCAATATCGCGTAAGTTTAAAGGAGCCAGTACAGCAAAACCTGCTTTCAAAAGTGCCCTGGCATAAGCATGATATTCTGTTGCAATACTCCCATTCTCTTCAAAAGTGCTTTCGGGATCGCTGCCAATCCCATGCTGAACAATAACTATCGCAACAGGCTTATCTTTGCTTGCGTTTGGCGGAAATGCAAGAATTGCTTCTGCTTTAAGTATTCCAAGAGGCACTTCAATCCATTCGGCTTTCAAATCTCCCAGGTTATAAGGGCGGATTTTTACAGCGCCGGTTTTCCTGAGTACCGGAGGTTTGATAACCATTGATGCCCATTTTTCCCTGTTTGGCTGCACGCTTCTTATAAAAGCAGGGATACTGCTGTAATCACGATTCCAGGCATTTGCAGCACGGGTGTCATACTGATCTATAAGATAATTGGTAAGATATTTCGTTAACTCATTTTCGTAAGCATCGGTGCGTGCAGTCTGCGCTTCCTTTGAAATGAGTAGTTGCCCCTGCCCAAAAGCTGCTGATGTAAACATCAGTAACATTATAGAAGCAACACAATTTTTAAATTTTAAACTTTTTGTCATTTTTACAGGAGTATTATTTTAAATCTTAATATTCACCAATCTATTCTTATCCTTTCACCCTCGTCCAATAATTGTTTATATCATCCCTTCTGGATTTTATTCTCTGCCTTTTTTTTCTATAATAATCTTAGACCTTCAGCCCTAAAATCGAATACCAAGAGGATCAAATGAGTATATATAAAATCCCGTTCAAAAAACTCCGAAGGAGTGACATTTATTTTACATTGGTCTCCCAGCTTGTTCTTAAACTTTTTGTTTTGAAGAGCCAGCAGTATATTACCAACCCGGGTTTTGGGTCAGTTTATCATTCAATACAATCTGACCCTGTGGAAGAGGATCAAGGTAATCGCGATTGATTTTAAACTGGTAACCATTAGGTAAAGCTGTTTGAAAAGGATCTAAAAATCCATTGGCATCACTTGGAAATGCAGTTCCCTGTATTTGTGATCCTATAAATCCTTTCGGCCGTTTCCCTACAATCAATTCATCTGCCGCAGCCCAACGTGCAATGTCATCCCAGCGGAACCCTTCAGTTGCCAGTTCAACCCTGCGCTCACGGCGTATCTCATTAATTATAGGAGACAAGCCCGGAAAATCCCAATCCGGATCATTGGTGATGCTTCCCAGCGTAATGTTCGGCATTCCTGCGCGGGCACGAAGCAAACCAACTGAGTTATCTAAATCAGTTTGGGTAATCGTTCCTAATTCTGCTTTTGCCTCAGCAAAATTTAAAAGAACTTCAGCATACCTGAACTGGATCACAGGATCTTCTTCAAAATTGGTGCTGTGATAAATCAATAAAGGATCATATCCTTTACGCTGAACATAGCCTGTAAGTGCGTAATAGTTGGAAGCTGTATTAAGCCTGGAATAAACATCGTTCCACGTTTGCACATCATTTCCCGAGATTTTCCACGCATTCGCAGGTGCAAAAATTGTCTGATTAAATCTGGGATCGCGGTTTTTCATCTCTTCAGTAATATTCGTGTGTCCCTGAAAAAGAGGGCTAACTGATATTGGTTTTCCATCGGTGCAGAGGTATGAATCAGCCAGCCCTTTAGTCAATGAGCTTCCGAATGGATATTCAAGCTTATAATTTCTTTGATTATTGATACCTAAATCGGTAGAGAATTTTTTCCAAAACAACACTTCAGTGGTAGAAGTATAATCCCGTGCCGTAAACAAGCCATTATAATCAGACGAAGGATTGCCCGAATTATAAATTTGAAAATGGCCGGAACTCGTCATTGTAGATGCGGCCTCTACCACTTTTTTAAAATATTTCTCTGGTTGTGCACTGGCAACAGCAAACGGGTCTCCGGCATGATACTTCTCCCAGCTGCCTTCATAAAGTGCCACTCTTGTCTGAAGGGCCAGTGCCATTCCTTTATAAATTCTTGACGCCCCACCGTTCCTGTTTTCCGTAAGGTACATTGCAGCAGAATCAAGTTCTAAAAGGATATTATCGGCAACAATATTTCTCGGCGTTCTTGTACCATACAGTTCCTCAGAGTTTGTTTGTAGTTCGGTAATGATCCATGGAACATCACCGAATCTTTTTAAGAGCTTAAAATAGATCAGCGCTCTGAAAAAATGCGCTTCTCCTACATATTGCTGATAATTGGCAAACGGAGCAGTACACTTTTTATAATTGTCGAAAAAATAATTGATCTTCCTTACATCGGCAAAATTCCAGTTACCAGCATCCTGTACAGTGCGGTCGCCCTTTAAACGTGGATCAATCGAGTTTGAATTCACTTCATTATCACTGTTAAAATCATCCTGCGACCCGTCGTAGGGATTAGCTGTAATAGAACCATACTGGACAGGGAACATCGCATCATTGTAAAACTGGTTCATGTATATCTGCATGTCGCTGGGTTGAAGGAAAAAAACGCCCGATGAAACCTGGTCCAGTGGAATTTTATTCAATAAATCCTTTTGACATGCATTTAGGATAAATAAAGAGATAACAGCAGCAGATATTTTTACGTATTTCATAAGATTAATTTTTAAAAAGTTATGTTTAGACCAAATGAAATTCTTCTTGCAAGAGGATAAATAAAGGCAAGGTTATTAAGCCCTCCATAGTTATAATCGGATGCAAAAGCAGTTTCGGGATCAAGAGTCTTTGGCAGTTTGGTTATTGTCAGCAAATTTTCTACTGATCCGTATATTCTTGCATTCTTTATCGATACTTTTTGTGTCAATGCAGGAGGAATCGTATACCCCAGCTGCAAATTTTTCAGCCGTAGATAAGCCGCATTTAAAACAAACCGCGATTGTGTCTGGATATTTTTAGAGTATTCACTATTAGCATAAGGTTTAGGAAAATAAGCATTGGTATTGGGGCCAAATATATTGGTTTCATCCGCGGGCCTCCAGTAATTCAGCATAGTGCCGTTCTTATAAGTTTCGGTTTGCGCACCACCCTGTCCGCTAAAACCGTAGAAAGCATTTGCATACATACCTGGTACAAAATCACGTTTCAATATGCCTTGCCAGAACATATTAATTGAAAATCCTTTCCAATTAACGCCGCCTGAAAATCCGATATTATATTTTGGTTGAGTGTTGGCAATCACTTTCAGATCTCCGTGGTCGGTTAAAGTTCTGTTTCCGGGAGTGATTTTTCCGTCGCCGTTCAGATCTTTGTATTTCATATCGCCGGGACCCCACTTACTATAGTAATAGGATTGATCAGCCATTTTCTCTCCTGCGGTCTGGATTAAACCATCTGTTACTAATCCCCACACATCTCCATACGTTTCTCCAACGTACCAATTGTCAATTTGTCCGTTGACATTATTGTATTTTAGAATGGTAGTCTTGTTATTCCCAAAAGTCAGTTTTGCATTGTAACTAACATTGGTAGAAATATTATCGTGCCAGTCTAAGGACAATTCAAATCCTTTTGTAGCCAGCGTAGCGTTATTCTGATAAGGAGCGGAAGTCCCCAAAACAGCCGGCAAATCCTGTGAAGGGCCAAACATATTGGAGGTCTTTCTATCATACAAATCAAAAGTCAGTCCCAAACGATTATCCAGAAACATCGCATCAAGGCCGACGTTTGTCGTTGTCACAGTTTCCCAGGTGAGCGTACTACTGATTATTGCAGGCAACTGGGCGTAAATCGGCCTTACATTATCTATAATGTAATTCAAATTGCTATTAACCGGCACTGTTGACAAATACAAGTAATTCGCGACGTTTTGATTGCCTAATGATCCATAAGATGCTCTTATTTTTAAATTATTTACATAAGACTTAAGGGGATCCCAAAAATTTTCTTTTGAAATATTATATCCGGCAGATACAGAAGGGAAAAATCCCCATCTTGAATCCGGCGCAAATCTTGAAGAGCCATTATAACGTCCGCTAAATTCGACCAGGTATTTTTCTTTGAAATTATAATTGATTCTTCCAAATACAGCCTCAGTAGCCCAATGGCTTGCAGCTGATCCAAGTGTGCTGGCGCCAGTTGCAGTGTTAATGGAAGGAACCTGGTCTGAGATAAGATTCATTCTTGAACCATTCAGGTTCCGTGAATTACTTAATTCCTGCTCATATCCTGCCATTACTTTGAAATAATGGCCACTTATTGCATTTTCATAGGATGAGAAGCCATTAAAAATATAGTAATTCCAATTCCCCATGCCTTCTACAGAGCCTGAATTTGCGAACCCAACATTTGCCATTTTTCCGGTTCCCAGTTCAATCGGGATCGGGATGGGGTTTTTATTATTTGCAGTTGATCCTATGTTATAGTTATAAGCAACGTTGGTCTTCCATCCCTTTACAGGTTCTATGGTAGTACCAAT
>JAHEZB010000142.1 GCA_023251285.1 Chitinophagaceae bacterium
GGTACTGCTCGCAATTGTTAGTTTTTCGAACGCATCTTTAAAAACATTGGCGCCGATTTTTGCAAAAGATGTTTTGCATGGCGGCGCTCATACGCTGGGTTTTTTGATGAGCGCGGCTGGAGTTGGGGCGATTTCCGGTGCTTTATTTCTTACCAAAAAAAAGTCAATTTCTTTATTAAAACGTATTGTATCTGTCACCGGAATTCTATTAGGTGCGGCGATGATTTGCTTTGCAATTTCGCGTTCACTTCCACTTTCGCTTTTTTTTATTGCCATAGCAGGATTAGGGCAAATGATGCACACTGCCTGTACCAATACCCTGCTGCAACTACATGTAGATGATGATAAACGCGGCAGGGTCATGAGCTTCTACACAGTTTGCTTGCAGGGCACAATGCCTTTTGGAAGTTTGCTGGCAGGAGCTTTCGCCGCCATTAGCAGTGGTCCGTGGGCAGTGGCATTTATGGGGGCATTTTGCCTTTTAGGAACACTTTTTTTTAAAGAAAAAAATACACGAAACCGTTTAAAAGCGGTTCGAAAACAACAAAGTCTTTCCGGTTATCAGTGATGATTGCAAATTACTCCTGATCTATTTCTGTTGCCGATTCATCTGCTTTTTGCAGTTTTAAACCAGGAAAAAAAGAAACAATCATCAACACTACAGAACTGAGAATCAGTAAATACAAACCGTATTGTTTTTGCGGACAATAGGTATTATAGCAGGAAGTAAAAATCACGTAGGTTTTTAACAGATACCCAATGTTTAATGCTGCAAAAAAAATCAAGGTTCTTTTTGCCCAAATTTTATCGATAAAAATTAAAATAAGAGAGGAAATGGCAAAGAAAATAAATACTTTCCCTGGTCTTCCATACATATTTTGTTCAGAAAAAAAACCGGTAAAAGATTTATGTAAGTCTGGATAGTACGCCCAGGGAAGAAAACAACTGATTGCTAATAAAAGACATGCAAGAAAACCGGTTAGTTTGTAATATTTCATGATAAAATCTATAAAGATCGAGAATTTGTTTGTTGCAATGTTAGACCATTTTCTTTATTTTATCTGCTTTAGCATCTCTCCAAAACTCTTGAAAAATAATGAAATAGAAAATGCCTTTATTTGTTGTTTTACTGTTTCTGTATTAAACAAATTCAATTCCAAGTTAAACGCTTTTCATCAGTGAGAGAAACGGCTTTGTTCGCTCATGTCTCCGGTAAATGAATTGGAATTATATCAGATTTTCAATGAGCTAATTCAGTTCAATTACCTCACAATCTTTAATATCTTTTCCATCAATCGCAAATCGAATGAGCGTTCTTACTTTATGCCATCCATGTTTTCCTGCTGCACCCGGATTCATGTGAAGGCAATGTAATTTATCATCATACATCACTTTTAAAATGTGCGAATGGCCGCTAATAAAGAGCTGTGGCTTATGGATTAAAATTTCCTTTTTTGTTTCCGGATTGTATTTTGGCGGATAACCTCCAATGTGCCGCATCATTACTTTTACTTCTTCACACATAAAAACCAGCTGCTCAGGATAAACGCTTTTTATATCATAGCCGTCGATATTTCCATAAACGCCGCGAAGCGGTTTAAAAGATTTTAATTCGTCAGCAATAACAGAACTTCCAAAATCTCCTGCATGCCATATTTCATCACAGTTTTTAAAATGTTCAAAAACAGTGGGATCAAGATAATTATGAGTATCTGAAATAAGTCCGATTCGTGTCAAAAGAATTGTTTTATCGTTTACGCAAAATAAAACGATCCATTTCACTTTGTATCATAAAACAGGATTAATAGTAAATGGCAAATAGAAGTCCATTTTTCTGTAAATCCAAATTCTCTTTATTTATCCGTCTATTGTAAAGAAAAAAAATTTTTTGGCTCCTCTTTTGTCAGTTTCTTTCTCTTTACAGTTAACGTTATTTTTCAAGGCAAAATAAATTATTTTTGCGCCCTTATCTGAAAGAAACGATTCACATGACAGAGGAAGAAATTTCAATTCAGGAGCAGTACGAAGATGTTTTGAAAAGCGGTAACGAAGCAGAAATGCACGAGTTTCTGAACGAACAAAACATCAGCGACGTTGCTGAACTCATTTATGAAAACGAAGACAGGGAAATAGAAATTTTCCTGCACCTCTCGCTGCATCGTGCTATCGGTGTTTTCAAAATTCTGGATCATCCTACTCAAAAAGATATTATAAAAAATCTGCCGCCTGCAAAAAGTGCAGAATTGTTGAATGAGATGCAGCCGGATGACCGCACTTCGTTTTTTGAAGATCTGCCAAATGAAGTAGTGCGCGAACTGGTAAAAACTTTAAAACCTGAAGAAAGAAAGATCACCTTATCTCTTCTTGGCTATCCTGAAAATAGTGTTGGCCGCCTGATGACTCCCGATTATATTTATGTTTATGAATACAATACGGTTGCGGAAGTTTTAAACATTATCAGGGGAGTTGGAAAAAATACTGAAACAATTGATGTCATTTATGTAATCAATAAACACGGCGAATTGTTGGATGATATTCGCATACGCGAATTTATTCTTGCCTCCCCCAATACGAAAGTGAGCGAGATGATGGATGGCAGATTTATCGAACTAAATGTAAATGACGACCAGGAAGCGGCTAATGAGGTTTTTAAAATGAATAACCGTGTGGCGCTGCCGGTTGTAGATGATTACAATGTGCTGCTGGGCATCGTTACCATCGATGATGTGTTGTGGGTTGCCGGTGAAGAATTTAGTGAGGACGTGCAGAAAATCGGTGGTTCGCAGGCTTTGGACATGCCTTACCTGGAAACACCTTTGTTTACTTTGGTAAAAAAAAGAGTAGGTTGGCTTACGATACTTTTTTTAGGCGAAATGCTTACTGCCACAGCAATGGCGTATTTCAACAGCGAGATGGAAAAAGTAATCATCCTTACCAATTTTATTCCATTAATCATCAGTACAGGGGGTAACAGCGGCACACAGGCGTCTACTTTGATCATACAGGCAATGGCTTTGGGAGAAGTGACTTTGCGCGATTGGTGGAGGGTAATGCGACGCGAAGTAATGTCCGGATTCATGCTCGGTACCATGCTTGGTATCGTCGGATTTTGCAGAATAGCCATATGGAGCTTTTTGATGCATGAACGAATCATCACTTCTTATAGTTATGGTGAACATTGGTTTTTAATCGGACTAACCGTTTGTTTTTCTCTAGTGGGTGTGGTCTTATGGTCTTCATTAATTGGCAGTATGCTTCCGATTATTTTAAAGAAATTAGGAGCAGATCCGGCCTCTTCTTCGGCTCCTTTTGTTGCAACCTTGGTAGATGTTACCGGACTGATCATCTTCTTTAATGTCGCATTGGTCACTTTGCGGGGAACATTGCTGTAAACAATTTTTTATAAGCAACAAAATGCAGTAAAGACACAAATAAACCTGATTCTTAGTTTCTCAAAATAAAAAATATCCTTCATTTTTTAAGTGAAGGATATTTTGCTTTTAAAATCTTCTACTAATAAAACCTTACGCGGTTTCATGAACAGCTTCCCTGATCTCTTCGAGT
This sequence comes from Chitinophagaceae bacterium, assembly GCA_023251285.1. Lineage (GTDB taxonomy): Bacteria > Bacteroidota > Bacteroidia > Chitinophagales > Chitinophagaceae > Ginsengibacter. The sequence continues at coordinate 3,565 of JAHEZB010000142.1, forward strand.
AGCTTTGCATTAAAAGCGTCCAGGTCTTTTGGGCTTCTGCTGGTAACAAGACCTTTATCAACTACTACTTCTTTATCAAACCATTCTGCCCCGGCATTCTGAAGGTCGGTACGAATCGAAGGGTAAGAAGTCATTTTTCTGCCTTGCAGCAAGCCCGTTTCAATTAACAGTTGTGGTCCATGACAGATAGCTGCAACGGGCTTTCCGGATTCCATAAAATCTTTTGCAAAATTTACATACGCTTTCTGAATCCGCATCTTGTCCGGATTAATAACACCTCCCGGAATCATGAGCGCATCATAATCGAATGGATTTGCATCCGCTAAATTCACATCTACCGGTAATTCTATTGACCAGTGATCATGATTCCACGCTTTTACTTTCCCCTGTTCTGTCGATAAAATATCTACTTTAATTCCGGCATCTTCCATCGCTTTTTTAGGACTCGTAAGTTCTACTTCTTCAAAGCCGTTTTCGGTAATAATGGCGACTCTTTTCTGTTTATTGTCTTGCATAAAAAAATATTTTTAGAATGAATGAATAAACCCATTAGCACAAGAAACGTGCTAAGCAGGCGTTCATAAATGAAAAAGAAATGATGGTGAAAGCCTTCCACATTTATTTGAGGATTGGTTATCCGCGTAAACAAAAAAGTTATTTAAAAATCACAAATCCTTATCTTAGTTTTTTTTACAACTTCTTTTATGGCATTAAGCAGAATTTGGGCAGCCTTTATCATTATTGCATTCCTGGCTGCAAGTTTTCAATGTATTTTTATTAGAGGAAACACAGATATTTATAGCCGGATGGTGGTTGGCAAATCAGGCGATACATCACGCACCAAAGTTATAGACACTACTGCCATTCCTGCTTCTGTTTTTACTTTGTTAAAAAATGGGAAAACATACACCGATGGCACGACCAAGTACAGTAAAAGTGCCGCGGGGCAATATATCAGTTATCATGAGCAACATGCTGATGGAGTTATTTCAACTGCAAAAACAGCAGTGGATATTTCCATTAATCTGATAGGAATCATGGCCCTTTTTATGGGTTTTATGAGCATTGCCGAACGAGCCGGTGGAATCAGATTGTTGTCAAAGATCATTGGCCCCTTTTTCTCAAAATTATTTCCTGAGTTACCGCGAAATCATCCCGCGATGGGGCATATGGTAATGAACTTTTCAGCCAACCTTTTGGGCCTTGATAACGCTGCAACGCCGTTTGGGCTTAAAGCAATGGAAAGCCTGCAGGAATTAAATCCAAACAAGGATACTGCTTCTAATTCGCAGATTATGTTCTTGTGCCTCCATGCATCCGGCCTGACATTAATACCGGTAAGTATTATCGCCATTCGCGCTTCACTAAATGCCTCAAATCCTACTGATATTTTTATTCCCTGTATGATCGCCACGTTTGCCGCTACCATGACAGCAATGCTGGTTGTTTCTTTCAAACAAAAAATAAATATTTTTCAGCCGGTAATAATGTTATGGGTATTGGGAATTTCAGCTGTGATGTCATTGATGGTTATTTATTTGAAATCGCTGAATTATACCGGCGTGCAAACCTTCTCCGGCATTTTAAGCAACGGCCTTATATTGGCCATATTCTTTGTGATCATTCTTGGTGCATTGTATAAAAAAATAGACATTTTTGATGCCTTTATTGATGGAGCGAAAGGCGGTTTTGAGATCGCTGTAAAAATTATTCCGTACCTGGTAGGGATGTTGGTCGCTATAAGTCTTCTTCGCACCAGCGGCACCTTTGAAGTAATTATTGATGGCATGAGAAACTTATTTTCTGCTCTTGGAACTGATACCAGGTTTGTTGCCGGTTTACCAACTGCATTAATAAGGCCATTAAGCGGAAGCGCCGCCCGGGGAATGATGATTGATACGATGACAACCTACGGCTCAGATTCTTTTGCGGGAAGCTTGTCTTCCATTTTGCAGGGAACATCTGACACGACTTTTTATGTGGTTGCAGTTTATTTTGGCGCTGTTTCTATAAAAAATACCCGCTATTCGATTGGCGCAATGCTGATTGCAGATTTGGCTGGTATTATTACTTCTATCTTTTTGGCATATCTGTTTTTTGGAAATACAGCATAGCTTTACAAGCGACTATCAGCAAGAAATAAAATAGCATTGAAGAATTATGATTAAGAAAAAAGTCAGAAATAACGACATCAACTCACTCAAAAAGTAAAAATTAAAATGACAACAATCAAAGGCCCTGGCATTTTTATCGCGCAATTTATTGGAGAAGAAGCGCCATTTAATAGTTTAGAAAACATTTGCCAATGGGCAAAAGAGAAAGGATTTATTGGTGTTCAACTACCTACTTTAGATGATCGCTTTATTGATTTGCAAAAAGCGGCAGAAAGCAAAACTTATGCAGATGAATTGAGAGGAACCGTAAATAGTTTTGGTTTGGATATTACCGAACTTTCTACCCATTTGCAGGGACAATTGATTGCCGTTAATCCTGTTTATGACACTTTGTTCGACAGTTTCGCTCCGGAAAAATATCGCAAGAATCCAAAAGCAAGGCAGGAATGGGCTGTGCAACAATTAAAGTATGCAGCCAAAGCATCTGAAAATCTCGGATTGACTGCACACGCTACTTTCAGCGGCGCTTTATTATGGCCAACCGTTTATCCATGGCCGCAGAGACCGGAAGGATTGGTAGAAATGGGTTT
>JAHEZB010000143.1:0-3891 GCA_023251285.1 Chitinophagaceae bacterium
CCAAAGAATCATCAATTTGGAAAAGCGGTAGAACTGTTTGTTCATTCAGACGGATGCCGGGATTTTTCCTGTAAAATATGAACCAAACAACGTTGTCGGGTACTCCAGCATGATTTTGAAAAAAGAATTACGTGGACAATGGAAAATATTTCCAAAGATTCAAAACATGATATTAATACATAAACGCAGACCGTTATGAATAAAAAAATATCCCTTCATAGAAATGAAGGGATTCCAAAATTCAAAAACTGATTATCCATTAAGATCTTTATTCAAACAAATTATTAATAGCAAAAAAGTTATTAATAGTCTTTGACTCAAAGTTTTAAAATATGATTCATCTGTAGGTAGCGCATGGAATTTTCAGGTAGAATATGGTATTTTGGGGTGTTATAAAAAAATAGGTTAGCAACGTTTAGCAGAATAAAAACGATGTTCCTTTTAAAATATTTTACCCAGGCAAAAAATAGAGTAAAAGTGCTTGTATATAGTAAAAAGCACACAAAATTTTCGAAGATATTCTATAAGAAAAAACGAAGAATTTCTATTTAAAAAGTAGAGCGACTCCAAAAGCTGCCGCTGCTGCCAATGCGCCAATAAGCATGACTTTTAAAGCGCCGGCTAAGACAGGAACACCGGTGATCTTACTTTTAAAATATCCAAAGACAAATAGACAAATGAGTGTTGCAACAATTGAAAACTTTAACGCTTCCCTGGAGTCTTCAATAAGAAAATAAGGACTTAATGGAATAATTCCTCCTACCGCATAAGACAATCCAATATTTAAAGCACTTTTCTTTGCTCTTTGTGGATCAGGCGTTTCAAGTCCCAATTCAAACTTCATCATAAAATCTACCCATTGTTTTTTATCGGTAGCGATTTCCTCAGTTGCTTTTAATTGTACTTCTTTGCTCAATCCAAGATTTTCAAAAAAATCCTGCACTTCTTTTTTCTCCATTTCAGGAATGCGCTCTACTTCTTCATATTCTCTTTTTAATTCGCTGTTGTAGTGATCCTGTTCCGTTTTGCCGGCAAGATAGCCGCCCAAACCCATAGCAATACTTCCGGCAACAATCTCTGCAATGCCTGCTATTACTACAATAGAACTGTTTGCAACTGCCCCTGTGAGGCCGGCAGCTAATGCAAATGGAACCGTAAGTCCATCACTCATGCCGATTACTCCATCGCGCAAAAAATCAGAGCTTTCCAAATGTTTTTCTTCGTGTTGGTGCTGATGCATCTTTAGATTCCGTTATTAATGATTGAATTATTTCCTTTAAGTTATTAACCGCGCATTTTCCAATTGTCAAGTTATTTTTTAAAACTGATTCTGTAAACAACTCCATTATAATCATCACTCACAAGCATTGAACCATCTTTTAAAAACTGTACATCTACGGGTCGCCCATTTACTTCTCTGTCACTCTGTAACCAGCCATCAGCAAAAACTTCAGGTGTTCCCAGGTTGCCATTGGCATCGCGCTTTACCACCGCTATCCTGTATCCAATCGGAATGGTTCTGTTCCAGCTTCCATGTTCAGCTATAAAAATAGCATTTTTATATTCCGGCGGAAACATATTTCCTGTATTAAACCTCATACCTAGCGAGGCTACATGCGCACCTAATAATTTTACCGGTGGCGTATAATCATTGCAATTTTTCCCCTTGCCAAATTCGGGATCCGGAATATTTCCCTGGTGACAATAGGGAAAACCAAAGTTCATTCCCGGTTCTTTAGCAGTATTTAGTTCATCGCTGGGAATATCATCCCCGAGATTATCCCGTCCGTTATCTGTAAAATAAATTTGTCCGGAGGATGGATCCCAATCAAAACCAACAGAATTTCTAATGCCACTTGCATAAATTTGAAAACCTGTACCATTCGGATTGATACGTGTTATAGTTCCATATATTGGCTTCGATGGCACACAAACATTGCATGGCGCTCCAACTGCAACATATAAGTTTCCATCCGGGCCAAAAGCAATATATCTTAAGCCGTGATGCGCATCAGAAGGATATTTATCATAAATAGCTGTGGGTTTTTGAGGATTATCGAGGTGCGATTCGATGTTGTCCATTTTATAAATGGTAGAACTGGCGCCAATGTATAAACTTCCGTCTTTGAAAGCAACGCCATTTGGAGAATTAAGCCCATCCGCTATTTGATAAACTTTATCTGCCACACCATCATTATTTTTATCAGGAATTGCAAAGACTTTATCATTTCGTGTTCCGACAAAAACGGTTCCATCCGGAGAGACACAAAGGCTTCTCGCATTAGAAGCTTCTGCATAAACTTCAATTTTAAAACCTGCTGGTAATTTTATTTTATCCAGTTTATATTTTTTAAAAAGCGCCTCATTTCCTTGTTTGCTGATACTGTCTTTAGAAACATTTTCCGAAGTTGTTGTTTCATTTTTCCCGCTTTTACAACTGTTCAATAAAAAAGTACAAATGGAAAAAATAAAAAGATAACATGCTTTTTTCATCGAAAACTTTAGAAGGCTCATGGTATAGATTTTAACTGAATTGAGTGTCGAATCAAATGCAACAGCGATTACTTGATCCATGTTACATACATCAAAATCGTCAGTCACATTATAACAGCAGTCAAATTTCGTCAATTCAATTTGGTATAACTATATTTGAAAAAAAAATTTTAGAACAATGTTTTTTTAAAACAGCCTTCCTAACAATTATCAGTTAATCAATGCAAATTCTTTCACGTTTTAAATTAATAAAAAGCTTTGCATTTGATATGGATGGCGTTCTTACCGATGGAAATATCATCGTGAACAGCAATGATAACTGGTTGCGACAAATGAATATCCGTGATGGCTATGCGCTGCAACTTGCAGCCAAGTCCGGTTTTAATGTAATGCTAATTTCCGGAAGCAATTCGTCGTTTGTGCATGACCGTTTGAACAACCTTGGTGTAAAAGATGTGTTTATGCAGGTAAAAAACAAAGAGGATTTTTTAAAAAAATTTGTCGCTGAAAGAAAAATCTCTTTAAATGAAATGCTTTATATGGGCGATGATATTCCCGATTACTCTTGTATGAAAATCGTTGGCATCGCTGCATGTCCTGCAGATGCAGCCTTTGAAATCAAGCAGGTTGCGTCATATATTTCTCCATATGCCGGCGGTCACGGCTGTGTAAGAGATGTGATCGAAAAAGTTTTAAAATTGAATAATAAATGGACGTTAAATAATAATATCCCATCAACCTGATCTGCTCATTTTATTATTCGCCGTATGAAGACTCTTGTCGCATTTTCCAAACTGATCCGCTGGCCAAATCTTCTCTTTATTGTGCTTACACAAATGCTTTTCAGGTATTTTATTTTGCCGTTTGTATATCTCGTCGGCCATCCGGGTTATGAAAGCATCAAACTTTCCGAACGATTATTTTATTTGTTGGTAATTGCCTCGGTTTGCATTGCGGGCGCGGGGTATATCATCAATGATTATTTTGATGTAAATATTGACCTGGTAAATAAATCTTCCAAAGTAATTATTGGAAAATATATAAAGCGAAGAACGGCAATTTTACTGCATGCCCTGCTTTCGTTTGCAGGATTGGTTTTAAGTATTTATATCGGTTATAAAATCCGCAACCCGCTGATTCCTTTTTTCAATTTTCTCGCCATTGTGATTTTATGGTTCTACTCAAGCACTTTTAAAAAGAAAATTCTCATTGGTAATATTCTCATTTCATTATTGACCGCATGGGTCATCTTTGTACTCACTTTATCAGAGTATCGTTTCATAATTTCCCCTCATGATATCGTATGGCAAAGGCTTTTAAAAGTTTCCTTTATTTATGCAGGTTTTGCTTTTATCATTTCATTGGTCCGCGAAGTGATAAAAGATATGGAAGATATGG
>JAHEZB010000143.1:3901-6255 GCA_023251285.1 Chitinophagaceae bacterium
TTGTAAAACGATGCCCATCGTGTGGGGATTGCCGGTTTCGAAAGTTTTTACAGCCGTATGGATTGTAGTTTTGGTAGGAGTTTTGGTGGCCATTCAAATTTATGTGGTACAATTTGGTTGGTGGCTTTCTGCCTTATATTCATTGATTGCGATTATCATTCCACTCGTTTGGGTATTGCGCAAATTGTATGAAGCAACCACTTCTGCGCAGTTTCATCAGTTGAGTTCGGCAGTAAAACTGATCATGCTTGCTGGTATTCTTTCAATGATCTTCTTTTAATTTTTGTGAATAAAAAATGAAAAAAATAATATTGGCTTCCGGCTCGCCTCGCCGTAAACAACTATTGGAACTTGCAGAAATTCCTTTTGATATCATTGTTGCAGAAACGGATGAGGCGTATCCTTCAGAACTTTCTTCTGAAGAAATAGCGATGCATATTGCTGAAAATAAGGCTGTTGCCGTGCAGCATAAATTACAAGCGGAGTATAACGGTGCTGCACAAACGATTCTTGCGGCAGATACCGTAGTTGTTTTAGCAAATAAAATTATCGGAAAGCCAAAAAACCGGGAAGATGGCATTTCGATTCTTTCAAATCTGAGTGGAACAATTCACAAAGTGATTACTGGCGTTTGTATTTTAACTGATGAAAATAAATTGCTTTTTTCAGAAGAAACGGAAGTAGAATTTTATCCGCTTTCTGATTCGCAAATTGAATATTATATCGACCATTTTAAACCTTATGACAAGGCCGGCGCTTACGCCATCCAGGAGTGGATTGGCGCTATTGGCATCAAAGCGATAAAAGGCGATTTTTATAACGTAATGGGATTGCCGATAAGCCGGGTAGTAAGAGAATTAAATCTGCAACAGCAAACCAAGAAATAAAGAAGATTTTAATTTTAGTTTTTCTAAATAAAGAATAACATCGTAATGATTCTCTTTCTATTCATAAAGAGAACTGTCTTTATGTTCATACCCTTCATCTATCAATAAATTCTTGCCATCTGCAGCCCTCGTTGCAAGAATATCACAACGATTATTGAATTCATTATCGGCATGTCCTTTCACCCATTTAAAATTGATCTTATGTTTCCTCGAAAGATGATAATAACGTAACCACAAATCCCTGTTTTTTATCCCACCTTTAAAATTGGTTCTGATCCATTTACTAAGCCAGCCTTCCATTACAGCCTTTACGACATAGCTGCTGTCTGAATAAATAACAATATCGAGATCCGTTTTTTTTAAGGCCTCCAATGCAGCAATAACCGCCATCAATTCCATACGATTGTTTGTGGTGAGGCGATAACCCTGCGACAATTCTTTAGTGATATTTCCCCAAAATAAAACGGAACCGTAACCACCAGGACCGGGGTTTCCGCGGGATGAACCGTCTGTGTAAATGATGATTGAATTTTGTGACACTTGCTTTAACAGGAATGAAGAAATGAATGAGAAATGTATCAGCGAATATAAACATCCTCAATAAAGAAAAATTCGACTGGTTTATTTTTAAGAACGGTAATAGAAAGTACATCAAACTGGATCAACTTCCATCCCGGATTTATTAAAAGAAATTCTTCCGCTGCATGAATCAGATTTTCTATTTTCCTTTTTGACACATCATTTTCGGGATAGCCGAATTTTTGTGTTCTGCGTGTTTTTACTTCAACAAAATGCAGGGTGTTATTTAAAGATGCAATTATATCTACCTCCCAATGGCCATGCCTCCAGTTTTCATGGAGAATCGAAAATCCCTTTTTCAAAAGATATTCTTTGGCCATATTTTCTCCCAGCAATCCTGTATTGAGGTGATGTGGCATGCATGCAAATGAGATGAAGAATATTATTTTTCAATTGCAACAAGTGTTGGTGATTTTTTGGTCATCAGGTAATAACTGCCAAATAAAATTGCAGAGAATACAAAAGTAGATGCAACGCTCCATGGATAAAATGGCAACCCATCTCCATAGCACATCATTAATCCTGCAAACGTTTTTGGTCTGCTCAAACCAGCTAATGGTGAAGAACTTGCCCAAACAAAAAAGTTAGAAGCGAGGAAATAAGCTGTTGGTGCTGCAATAGAAGCAAGAGCAATCTTTTTTACATTCAGATTTTTGATAAAAAATCCAAAGATGGTAAGACCCCCAAATAATATATAGTTCAATACCTGGCCATCATAAAAACCATATATAGTTCCTACCCCATTCATATATAAAATCTGGTACAAACAGTCGGAAACAAACATTGCCAAAAGCGGCAGCAGGAAAGCAAACTTTTTATCTTTAATAATAGCGCCACCAAAAATAGCCATTGCAATTTGCGGAGCAAAACCATAAGGGCGTCCTGGCA
>JAHEZB010000144.1 GCA_023251285.1 Chitinophagaceae bacterium
AGCAAATTCGTCTTTGCAAATCCTTTCAATTCTTCTGAAGGTTTTTTTAATTCTTTTGAAGGTGCAGTCAGGTATAACTCCACTACATCTTTCCCTGCAACAGAGCCGGTATTTTTTACGTCAACTGTAGCAATAATTTTTCCGTTAAAGTCTTTGCTGCTTAATTTCAGATTGCTGTAAGTAAATTGAGTATAACTTAAACCATAACCAAAATCATAAGCAGGTTTCACATTGAAAGTATTGAAATAACGATAACCAACATAAATACCTTCATCATAAATTACTTCAGCAGGAACAGATTTCTGACCGAATAATCCGCTGGTAGCCTGATTTGGAAATTCTTTTCCCGGAAAACTTTTTGCTGATGGTTCATCGTCATATTTCATCGGAAAAGTGGTTGCCAGTTTTCCTGAAGGATTTACTTTTCCGTCAAGCAAAGCTGTCATTGCATTTCCGCCTTCCTGGCCTGGTTGCCAGGCAAGCAAAATAGCATCCGGATTGTCTCTCCAGCTTGCCACTTCTATCACACCGCCGATATTTAATATCACTACCACCTTTTTATTTTTTGCATGAAAAGCATTTGATACATTTTGAATCAAAGCTCTTTCAGTATCCGATAAATTAAAATCATCTTCCAGTTTTCTGTCTTTCCCTTCACCTGCATTTCTGCCAATCGCAATCAATGCAATATCAGCATCATCCGCCTCCTTGTTGATCACATTATTGTCCACCACATACTCTCCAATCGGTGGAGTCGGATGCATGAATTCCTGCATGAAACTTTTCTTTGGGCGTTTTGCTTTTTCTGTTTGAAGATAATTTTGATAATCATTCTTCAAATCCGGGTTTGTTTTATAACCTGCACTGTTCAATCCTTGTTCTAATGAAACAGTATACGCCTTATTTACATCGCCACTACCGGTTCCGCCGGCTATTAACTGATATCCATTAATTCCAAACAAAGCAATATTGCGAACATTTTTATGGAATGGAAGTGCATTGTTATCATTCTTTAATAAGACCATTCCATCTTCAGCAACGTTCCGCGAAATGTCAGCATCTTTTTTCAAATCAGGCTTATCAGAATATTTTAATTTTTTGTATGCGGGCGATTTAAAAACAGTTTCTAAAATCCTTTCACAATTGCGATTCAAATCAGAAACGTTCAGTGTTCCGTTTTTTACCGCCTCTTCAATCGCTTTTGTTTGTTCAGGTCTTCCTGGCATCAGTAAATCATTTCCTGCTTTCATCTGTGCAACCGCATCTTTTCCTCCAAACCAATCAGTCATCACCATTCCTTTAAATCCCCATTCATTTCTTAAAATCGTAGTAAGCAAATCGTAATCTTCAGAAGTGTATGTTCCATTGATTTTATTGTAAGAACTCATAACGGTCCACGGTTGTGCTTTCTTTACAGCAATTTCAAAACCTTTTAAATAAATTTCTCTTAAGGCTCTTTCACTAACGATTGTGTTTACCGTATTCCGATTCGTTTCCTGGTTGTTTCCTGCAAAATGTTTTATCGAAGTTCCTACACCATTCGATTCAATTCCGTTTACAATAGCTGCAGCCATATTACCCGTCAAAACCGGATCTTCTGAATAATATTCAAAGTTTCTTCCGCCCAAAGGATTGCGGTGAATATTCATTGCAGGAGCAAGAATGATATCGATGCCGTAATCTTTGATCTCGCTTCCGAAAGCAACACCCATTTTCTTTACCAAAGCCGTATCCCATGTAGAAGCAAGCAGTGTTGCAACCGGCCATGCAGTAGCATAATAAGAGCGTGAACTGTCGCCGTTTCTAAATGGTTCAATTCTTACCCCAGCGGGCCCATCAGAGAGAACAATGGATGGAATCCCCAAACGGGGAATGGCAAAAGTTTGTCCTGCGGCACCTGGCACTTTAGCTTTCGATTTAGCCGCAGCAGCAGTCATACCGGGAATTCGCATGCCAACTCCAACCACTAATTGCGCTTTTTCTTCCAAAGTCATTTTATCAACAAGCTGCTTTGCTTTTGCTGAATTATCCTGTGCTTTTACTGCATGAAAACTAAGTGCAATGAATAAAAAAGAGAAGAGTTTTTTCATAAAAAAATTATTTAAAAGATGGAGGACGGATCTTTATTGCGTTATTTTGACACAATGTAAAATATTTAATTCAATTCCTAAATTTTAATTTTTGGTTTAATTAGTTCACCTTTATCGCTGATATGAAAGCTGATAAAAAATTAAGCGAACATTTTTTAAAAGGCCATGAAAAATACCTGCGTCATATTTCTATTGATTGTGTCGTATTTGGTTTTCATGAAAATGAACTAAAGGTGTTGTTATTAAAAGCAAAATATGCCGGTAAATGGGCATTACCCGGAGGGTTTATACTTACTGAAGAACACATGGATGAGGCAGCAGGACGCATTCTAAAAGAAAGAACCGGCCTTGACAAGATTTTTCTTCAGCAGTTTTATGTTTTTAGTGATCCGGATCGGTCAACAAAAAAAATAAACCAGGGATTTTTAAAAAATCTGGGAATCAAGCTTGACAAAAGCTGGATGTTTGATAGATTTATTTCTGTAGGATACACAGCTTTGGTAGATTTTACAAAAGTGATACCGGAGCCTGATATTTTTTCTGAGAAATGTGAGTGGTTTAATATTCATGAGATTCCTGAAATGATTCTGGATCATGAAAATATCCTGGTAAAAGCATGGGGTTATTTACGGCTTCAATTAAATTTCCAACCGGTCGGATATAATTTATTAACAACAAAATTCACCATGCCTGAATTGCAAAAACTGTATGAAACGATATTGGAGAGAAATTTAGACCGTAGAAATTTTCAAAGAAAGATAATCGATACCGGTATATTAAAAAGGTTAGAGGAAACAAAAAAAGGCGGATCTCACAAAGCTCCTTATTATTATAAATTTGATTTGCGGAATTATAAAAAAGCGCTGCGAGCAGGAATGGGATTTGAATTGTAATGATTACTTCATTTTCACTCTTGGATCGATAATTCCATAAAGAAGATCAGCCAAAATATTGATCAAGACAAAAATAGTAGCGGCAAAAAGGACCGAACCCATTACCACCGGATAATCTAATTTTTCCAACGCATCTACGGTTACTTTTCCAATTCCTTTCCATCCAAAAATATATTCGACAAAAAAAGCGCCTGCCAATAATTCGGCAAACCAGCCTGTAATAGCTGTTAATACAGGGTTTATGGCGTTTCTCAAAGCGTGATGCAGTACCACTTTTCTTTTACCCAATCCTTTTGCATATGCCGTTCTGATATAATCCTGGTTCAAAGTGTCGAGCATAGAACTGCGTGTAAGTTGGGTAATAATAGAAAGAGGCCTGATGCCAAGTGTGAGCGCAGGTAAAATTAGATTTTGCAGCGTCAGATATTTTTCTCCGGTTACCTGGTCAATATTGAACCAACTGCCGGTGAGTGGAAGTCCCGTGTACTGATGCAATACCAAACCAAAAATGTAAGCAATCACAATTGCCATAAAAAACGAAGGCGCAGAAATGCCAATGACACTGGCAAAGACAGAAGTAGTATCCAGCCACGTATTCTGTTTTACGGCAGCAACAATGCCCAGAAATATACCAAAGATAACGGCAAAAAACATGGCGGCACAAGCAAGCAAAATCGTTCCCGGTAAGGCTTCCATTAACACTTCAGTGACGGGTTTTTTTGTTTGATAACTTCTTCTCAGGTAAGGAACTTTAATACCGATATTTTCATTTCCACCTATTCCAACAAAAAAGCCGTGCAGGCCTTTTTGTTTTATATCTTCATTTGAATGAACAGCAATTGGTGAAATATCATTTACATAAAAAACAAATTGTTTCCATTTTGGCTGATCGAGATACAATTCTTTCCGGATATTATCCATTGTTTGTTTGTCGCCGGTCTGCCCCAAAACCATTCGTGCAGGATCACCAAACGCCTGGAAAATAAAGAAGACGACAATGACAACGCCGATTAAGACGAGAACACCATAGCCAAGTTTTTTTAAAAGAAGTTGGAACATTTAGAATCTTAAATTTGCCGGATTTTGGTAGCTGTTAGCAATTCGTAAAATATGAATTTCATTTTCAAACTCCCGATATATTATTAGATAATCACGCACTATTTTAATTCTCATACCTTCATAGTCGGTTAGTTTTCCAATATTTGGATATTTAGCAATAATTTCTATTGCTTCTTCATATAATTTGTTGAGCTTAATGCTGTAAAAGCCGGATTTATTTCTTTTATCCCAATATTTAAAAATCCTTTTACGATCATCTTGTGCCCTTAAAGACCATACTACTGTTTTAGCCATTCCCTGATATCTTTTTTAGCTTCTTCATCAGTTAAAAATTGACCATTTTTAATTTCATTTTGTGCTTCTGTTACAGCAATGATTTCTTCAGGACTTAGTTTATATATTTCTTCTTCAGGAGTTTCTATTTCAATCAAACGATTTACATCCATAAGCAAATCGGTATCCTCGATTTTTCTTATCCTATCAATAACTTTATTTTGTAATTCTGTTGTTGACATAATTGTTCATTTATTTTTCACAAATTAAACAAAATTCTTTTTAGAACATGCAATAGGTAAAAACTGCAACTCCAATTAAAAACGTAATTAACATGGATTTAATGCAAGAAATATTCTAATTCCTATTTTTCTCATTTCAAATTCACTTCAAATGCTGTTTAAATTTTTTCAACTCTGTAACATCAGCAGGGACAAGCGTTTCATTGTTATCATATTTTGCTTTTAAAAACAATACTCTTTTATGTTGCGGATATTTTGCAAGAATTTCTTCAATTAATTTTCCAGCCGCTTCGTCTTTTTCAAACATCGGTGTGTTTGGGGGAAGTTCAGATTTTTGCCTTGTCGGCATTTTTTTAATAATTGATTCGAGCGCGGCAAGCCGACCCGGAAGTACCCCGTTTATCTTGGATGCTTTATCATACAATCCCTGCAATTGTTTTTTGCTGAGCCAGCCGCGACGCTGATATTGCTGATAAATACTAATTACAAAAGTAGAGACAGGAAAAGCCATGATGCAATCTTCCAGCAGCATGTTAATTATATCCAGTTTAGCTTTGTTTTCTGCCATGAAATATTTTTTGGAAAATTAATAAGTATTTTATTAATGCCTCCAGGCTTTTTGTAGAATACAGGAATAAAGCGTAAAACCGCTTATTGACCTGGAAACACAAATTCATCATATTTGTTTGTCTGCTGGCAATAAATTTACCTCGAAATTTTTTTTACCGTCATTCTAACAAAAAAATTACAAAAAAAACTCCCTGATATTCATTTATATATTATTTTTGCTTTTCAATTTTATAAAAAATACAGTTCAGGCCTTGAAAACAAATATTTTATATCATTTCTTTTCCCCGGCAACGGTATATTTATCTCTATCATCACGACGTGGATGCTGATAGGCCGAGCAGTTGAAACCGCCCCTATCAGTGAAAAAATATCCACCGAATCTCTCCCTCTTTTTTAAAATTTAAATTTCTTGCAAATTGGAACAATCAAATATTATTGTTCGTGTTGCAACTCCTGACGATATAATTTATTCATCTATAATTACAGATGAAATGGCCGCTTCTGCGCAAGCTCGTGGTACAGGAATTGCCAAACGCTCTCCTGAATATATTTCATACAAAATGAAAGAAGGAAAAGCGGTAATAGCACTTACCAAAGAAAACAAATGGGTGGGTTTTTGTTATATTGAAGCCTGGGGCCATGAAAAATTTGTAGCAAACAGCGGCCTTATCGTAGCGCCGGAATTCAGGAAATCAGGAATAGCAAAAACGATTAAACAAAGAATCTTCGCACTCTCGAGGGAAAGATATCCGGAGGCGAAAATCTTTGGACTTACTACAGGCCTTGCCGTGATGAAAATCAACAGCGATCTGGGTTATGAGCCTGTAACTTATTCAGAACTTACCGATGATGATAAATTTTGGGAGGGTTGTAAGAGCTGTGTCAACTATGAAATACTAATGAGTAAAGGCAGAAAAAACTGTCTCTGCACAGCCATGCTTTATGACCCTAAAGACCATTATACACCTGAAGAAACCGCGACAGATTTTAAGAGAAACTCAAAAATTTATGAGAGGTTTATGCGGCTGAAAAAGAACAGGCTTTTAAATTATTTGAAAAAGAAAAAGACAGAAAAGCCACATTCAATTTTTAGCTTCTTTTTCA